>JAQBVZ010000002.1 GCA_027625205.1 Chloroflexota bacterium | reverse complement strand
CCGCATAGTAGACTAAACACAGGTGCATTTTGTCTGTCTCCACGTTGAGGGTCGATATCCCCGTGGACTCGGCTGCGGCGTTTCTTGATACGTAGCATGAGCAGAGCGGTAGTCAGTGTAGAGCGTTACTTGAGGAGGCAAGACTGTGAACGGGCTGGACATCTTTATTACCGTTGTGCTGGTGGTGGCAGCGTTTTTCGGATGGCGGCGCGGCATCATTGGTACCGTCCTCACGCTGGTTGGCTTGGTGGTCGGCGTCGTCGTTGCGGGGCAGACCTACGACGGCCTGTCGAACGTGTTTGACGAATTCATCGACAGTCCGACCTGGGCTAACGTGGCGGCCTTCGCTACCGTCCTAGTGGTCATCTTGGCTGCCTCCATGGTGCTGAGCAGACTACTGAAGAAGGCCTTGACGCTGCTGATGCTTGGGTGGGTGGACAACGTAGCGGGGATGGTCTTGGGTTTGTTCATGTCATCTCTGGGACTCACAGCAGTCATTGGCGTAATGGGCGTGGTGCCCTTTGGCTCCCTGGAGGAAACGGTGGAAAGCTCGGTGCTAGCCGGCTTCTTTGGAGATGCGTTCCTTCCTGGCGTGCTGGCTCTGCTTCCCAGTGAATTTGACAGAGTCACGGACCTTGTCCAGTAGCGGGAAGCACTTGCCTTTGGGTTGATAGGGCCGTAGTTTACTTTCAGTCGCCTCGCGGTCTATTATGGCCTCAAATAGGGAAGAGCCAGACCTCGGTTGGGCATGTTGAACCTACCCGTATTGGTCCTCAACCAAAACTATGAGCCTTTGAACCTCTGCAGCAAGCGCAGAGCGGTTGTACTTGTCCTCAATGAGCGAGCACAGATATTGGAAAACGGACTGGGTATGTTTCACAGCACCGCGTCCAATTTCCCTATCCCTTCAGTAATCCGATTGTTCCACTTGGTGCGACGGCCCATTCCTATCCGGCGGCTCTCCCGGCGGGAAGTATTCCTGCGTGACGGCTATACGTGTCAGTACTGTGGCCTTATCACCAAGAATCTCACGTTGGACCACGTAATCCCTCGCGTTCGTGGAGGGACCCACGTTTGGGACAACATTGTGTCCGCCTGTTCAAAGTGCAATCACCGGAAGGCGGGGCGTACGCCCAAAGAAGCGGGGATGCTGCTGATGAAAGAGACCAAAGCACCTGCTGCCCATCCCTACGCCATGTTCTTCCATCGTCCCATCCTTGATGAGTGGCGTAAGTTTATGCCGTGGATGGCAGGCGTCCCTGTGTCCAGTGACAAGGCAGTCGCTGCCGGGTAAGGCGCATTTCCTCAATGGGGCGGTGTTGAAGATTGACCTAGTTGGTTGAGGCTTCAATCCGCTGGAGCTTGGCCAGCGGCACTTCCACCGTCCGGCGGTAGTCGTCGTCATTCGTGGCGTCAATAATCACTGACACCGTTTCCTTCAGCGGATGGCCCACAACAACACGGCCAATGCCATCTGGAGTGCGTACCTGCTCACCAACCTTTGGCAGCACCGCATTCATCTCTACGTATTGCTGGTACTCAAAGCGGAGGCAACACTTCAAGCGTCCACACTGGCCTGCCAAGTGCTCCGCGCTGATGGGAAGTCGCTGCTCCTTCGCCATGCGCATGGTCACGGAGTCAAACTTGCCCATCCACTTGGTGCAACATAGCTCCAAGCCGCACGTGCCAAGTCCGCCAATAGCCTTAGCTTCATCTCTGGGGCCCACCTGACGTAGTTCTATCCGGACGCGGAGGGACTCACGGAGCTTCTGAAGCAATAGCCGGAAGTCCACGCGGGACTCGGCGGAGAACTCCAGCAGCAGTCGCTTGCCATCCAGGGAATAACGGGCGTAGACAAACTTCATGGGCAGGCTAAGACCCCTGGATGTACGCTTTGCATCCACCAGCGCTGCTTCTTCTCGCTCTCCCAAACGTTCTCGTTCAGCGCAGTCGTCCGGCGTAGCCGCACGCACCATTGTGAAGAAGGGGAGCATGGGGTCCCGGTGAACAACCTGCTCTGGGGGTAGCGTCACCCAACCCAGGTCTAACCCGGCGTCGGTCTGCACTACCACGCGGTCACCAATGCACAACGTGGGTTCGGTGGGCTCGCAATAGACAACGGGCCCGGCTACCCGGAACCGGATGCCCATCACGCGGGACTTTTGGTCTTGAGCCGCACCATTGACCATGCTGCGCTCCCCGTTGCTAACGTTATCTACGCCCTTGCCCTTGCTACTTGGACCCCTGGTAACTCCAGCATCATCACTTCCAACGCCAGCCGGGCATTGGCGTTTTGGTCAAGGGCGTCTAGGGTCCCTGTAATGACGTGAATCCATCGTACAACTTCTGCAGGGCTGACGTTACTTGCCAGTCGTTCCAGAGTTTCCTGCCAGGTGACATGTATCACCTGCTCAGTCTGTCCTTGGAGAATGAGGAGCACATCCCGCCACCAGCGTAGCCAGAGATACAATTCCTCTCGCCCTGCAGCGCGGTCTCGCTGGAAACGGCGTGCCAAGTCATCCGCATACGAGAATCGGTGGTCCAGGTCTCCCTCACATACGCTGGCAATGCGCTCCAGGCGTTGGTGCAATGCCGCCGCTGGCTCCGGGTCCTGCACGGCCTGGATTGCCCAGCCGACGCACCCTCGCGAAAGGCGGGCGAACTGCTCCGCTTCCGGTGCTGCCACGTTATACTCATCTTGGAGGAGTTGCGTTACTTCGGGTACCGGCAGTGGCCGTAGCTCCAGTTGCATGCAGCGGGAGATAACGGTAGGGAGCAGGGAGTCTATGTCAGACGTCAGCACAATGAGCATGACGTCCGGGGGCGGTTCCTCAAGGGTTTTGAGCAGAGCGTTGGCTGCCTCCAGGCTCATCCGCTCCGCATCCTGAATGATGTATACGCGCTTGCGGCCTTCATAAGGGCGGAGGCTTGCGCTGTGTTGCAGCTCCCTGATGGTGTCTATACCTATGGACTTGCGGCCCTCACTCTCCTGGCCAGGGTTCACCTCCAGCGTCAGCACGTCCGCGTGCTGGGCATGGGCTATCCGGAGACAAGCATTGCACTCGAGGCACGGGGGATTCTCCCCTGTGCAGTTGACGGCTTGAGCTAGCTGGACTGCCAGTGTGGTCTTGCCCACGTGTTCAGGCCCAACCAGCAGATAGGCGTGGTGGAGGTGACCTCCGTTGAGGGAATGCTCCAACATGCTGACTGTGGGGCCATGGCCGTGGATGCGGAACATCAGACCCCCTTAGACTACGTCAGCGCTCATGAGATCCGCGTAGGTCTCGCGGCGGCGCACCAAACGTACCTTGCCGTTTGAGACAAGGAGAATGGGCGGCCTGCCGTTCAGGTTGTAGGTGCTGGCCATGGAGGGGCTGTAGGCGCCCGACGCTGGTATGGCGATGACGTCTCCCGCCTGCACGGCCGGGATTCTTGCGTCCTTCACCAGAATGTCCCCGGACTCGCAATACTTACCGGCTATGGTCACCGTCTGCGTTGGCGGCTGGTCCGCGTGGTTGGCCACCAGGGCTTCATATTTCGAGTCGTAGAGGGCAGGGCGGATGTTGTCGCCCATCCCGCCGTCAACAGCCACGAATGTCCGGATGCCCGGCACATCTTTGATGGTGCCCACTGTGTAGAGTGCCACCGCCGCAGGGCCAGTGATGGCCCGTCCCGGCTCAATGATGAGCGACGGCTCTGGCAAGTTAAGCTCCTGGCAGCCCCGGCGTAGCGCGCCGACGATTGCCTCCGCGTAGTCATCTGGTGTTGGCGGTTCGTCCTCTTCCAAGTATGCAATGGCGAACCCGCCGCCGGGGCTGAATTCGCGCAGCACGAGCCCCTCTTCTCCCATCTCCTTGGCAAACTGGAGCGCTATGCCTATGGCCTGTACATAAGGCTCCAGCTCAAATATGGGCGAGCCCAGATGGAAGTGGAGGCCACGCAGGCCCAGATGAGGCGCTGCCATAATTTGGCGGATGGCCTCCTGGGCTTGGCCCGTCTGTATGGGGAACCCGAACTTGCTGTCCAGGATGCCTGTGGTGGTGTGTGCATGGGTGTGGGGGTCAACGCCGGGTGACACCCGTATCAGCACGGACTGCGTTACACAGGCTGCTGCTGCCACCTCCTCCAGGATCTCAATCTCATGAAAGCTGTCTATGACAACGCGGCCAATGCCCCACTCCACCGCTTCCCGTAGCTCCTGGGGTGTTTTGTTGTTGCCGTGGAAGTGCACGCGGTCATTCGGTACACCGGCGGCCTGGACCACCGCCATCTCACCACCGGAGACCACGTCAAAGCCCACGCCCTCTTCCGCCAGGAGTTTGGCCAGCCCCAGGTTGATAAAAGCCTTGGAGGCGTATGCCACCAGGGTGTTGGGGTAACGGCTCTGGAAGGCGGTGACGTAGGCGCGGGCAGCGCCCCTCAATGTCGCTTCGTCATAAACGTAGGTGGGTGTGCCGTGCTCCCGCACGATGTCCATGACGTCACAGCCGCCAATGAGCAGGTGCCCTGCTGCGTTGACCTCTGCTGTAATGGGGAACACTTTCGCTTTGGGTAGCGTGGGCAAGTGAGACTCCTTGTGAAAGCGGGTCTTGGTGAGCGTTCAGCATATCGCGCTGAGCCGTCAGCGGCAATTGCTGTGTGCATGCGACGTAACGGACGGACACCTGTACGTAACGCTGATTGTGAAGGCTGGCACGTGTGATGGCTTGGTGTCACCAGAACCTATATGGATTCCTCACAGAAAGTGTGATGTATTTCACCAATTCTGCACAGGTAAAGCCTATTCTGTAGCTGTCGATTAGGGGATCTGAAAACGCAAAACACCCGTGAGACAGCCTGTCAGACCAGGAGTAGGCAGTAGGCGCGAGTGAGTGGCGGCCAGCGGAGAAGGAGTAAGGGCCATGGCGACGATGATACGTGAGGAGAGAGGTGCGGTAAGGACGGAACAGGCAGTCCAGTATGTGTGGGGCGTTCTCAGGCTGGCCATGGGCTGGACCTTTCTGTGGTCGTTCATCGACAAGCTCTTTGGTCTAGGCTTCTCCACGCCGTCTGGCAGCGGTTGGATAGACGGCGGGTCGCCCACGGCGGGATTCCTTGGCTTTGCCACCAAGGGGCCGTTTGCGGAGCTCTTCAAGGACATGGCAGGCAGCCCAGTTGTTGAATGGATGTTCATGATGTGCCTGCTGGGCGTTGGTCTTGCTTTGATGCTTGGCATTGGCGTGCGCATTGCAGCGGCATCCGGCGCAGCTATGTACCTGCTCATCTCCATTGCCGGGTACCTGCCGCCTGAGCACAACCCGTTCTTGGATGAGCACCTGATTTTCCCTGTGCTGCTCCTTGGACTGGCGTTGATTAACTCCGGTCGGTTCCTTGGCCTTGGCAAGCTGTGGGAGCGCATTCCCATGGTGGAACGGTTCCCGCTTCTGAGGTAGCTGGGGAGCATACGGAGTGAAGGGAGAGGCCCCGCCATTGGCGGAAACACCAGCGGTGGGGGCTGTCTGACGCTGTGTAAACAACTGCAGAGGGAGGCGTGCCATGTGGTGGGGCTATGACGGTGGCATGGGTTGGTGGGTGGTCTTTGGCGGGCTGTGGATGTTGTTCTTCTGGGGCTTGATCATCGGCCTGGTGGTCTGGAGTGTTAATAGGGTCACCGGCAGCCATGGCAATGGACGGAGCGTTGAAGAGACGCCCAGGGAGATTGCACGTAAACGGCTGGCGCGGGGTGAAATAACCACCGAGCAATTTGAGGAGCTTCGCAAGACGCTTCAATAGATGAGCATGCCTGCAAGAGAGGAGGAATCCCTTGAAAGGGCTTTCCAACAAGTCACAGACCTACCGTTCAGCCGATGAAGAGACCCGCAAGACCAGAGCCCGGTATGACCGGGTGGCTTGGCTGTATGACGCTGAAGAGTACCTGGTTGAGCGGTTGCTCTTTGCGCGCTGGCGACGCGGCCTGTGGGAGCAAGTACCCTTAGGCCACGGTCTCGAAATCGGGGTGGGTACCGGTAAGAACCTGTCGTACTACCCGACTGGCTCCAGGGTTACCGCGGTAGACTTCAGCCCCCGGATGCTGGAGCGGGAGAAGCGCCACGTCCAGCGCCTGGGCGCTCAGGTTGATCTGGCGCTGATGGACGCGCAACATCTGGACTACCCGGACGCGACATTCGATTGGGCCGTCGCTACATTCGTGTTCTGCTCAGTCCCCGACCCTATCAAAGGTCTACGTGAGTTGGCGAGAGTCGTGAAGCCGGATGGCAGAATTTTCCTCCTGGAGCACATGCGGAGCGGGACCCCGTTGATTGGGCCGGTGATGGACGTGCTGAACCCCATCGCAGTCCGGCTCAACGGGGCAAACATCAACCGGCGGACTATGAAAAACGTCAACCTCGCAGGTTTGGAGGTACTGTCCGTGGATGATCTGAGCCCAGGTGGCATCTTCAAGCTTATAAGCGCCCGGTCTGGATGGGGAGGCAGTGCTGGTAAGCGGTAGCAAAGGGACGTGGGGCGATTGCTATGCCAACGTGTAGTTCCCGTCCCGCAGTGCGGCCCGCCCCTCTTTGACTAGTTTGTTCAGCCCACTCTGGACCTGCTCCTCCGCCAGCTTCTCACGGCCTGCGGGGAGGTTTGTATACACGGCTTCGCGCAAAGCTTTAATCGTCCCTGGCCCGTTTGCCAACGCCTCCAGCAACGCCTCCTCTCTGCGTAGTCGGTGGTCCAGTAACATGCGGATGCGACTTGCGGGGTCGGTGATGGGGCCGCCGTGACCGGGGTATATCACCCTTGTGTTTAATGCCTGTAACGCCTCTAGCGACTCCACGTAAAGCCCCAGGTCGCCTTCGCTGGGGCGGACGATGGATGTGGTCACGCCAAGGACGGTGTCCGCGGTGAAGAGGGCGTTCCGCTCAGGGATGAAGAGCGACACGCTACCAAGGGTGTGGCCGGGTGTATGGACAATCTGCACTGTCAGACCGCCTAGGTTCTGGCTCTCTCCCCCCTCAAAAGTGGAGAAGACCTCTGCGCGTCCAGCCGGCCGGTCTCCCTCAATGGCTTTGCGCTCCAAGATGTGACATGTGATAGACACGCCAGTGGCGTTGGCCAGCAGCGCTGCACCGCCCGCGTGGTCCTGGTGGCGGTGAGTTAGTAATAGCTCCGTTACCGGCGGGCCACCCGCCTGCTGTAGGTAGGCCATGCGCTCCTGGTGGTCTGCCTCCTCATCAAACCCGCAGTCGATGAGAAGCGAGGCCTTGCTTCCCACAACCAGGTACGCGTTGGGTGGGGGTATGCCGGGAATGGGCTCTCGGCCAAAGGTCAACTGGTGAATGCCAGGTTCAAGCTCCATGGAATCGTAACCTCATAGGACTGGGTTTAGATACTAGGGGAGGCGCTTAGTCCTCCACCTCAACAATGCCTTCAATCTCCACCGCCATGCCGTTGGGGAGCGCACTCATGCCAACGGCGGAACGCGCGTGACGGCCACGGTCTCCAAAAATCTCCACAAGTAGGTCAGAGCAACCGTTCATCACCGCTGGCGTCTGGCCAAATTCCGGGTCAGCGTTGACCATCCCCAACAGCTTCACAAAGTGCTTCACCTTGTCCAGGTCGCCAATGACGGTCTTCAGGTTCACCAGCATGTTCAAGGCACAGTAGCGGGCTGCTTCGTATCCTTGCTCCACAGTGAGGTCACGTCCCACTTTGCCCAAGACCAGGTCACCGTCAGGCTTCCGGGGCCCCACGCCGGAGAGAAAGACCAGGTTGCCCGTGCGGTACGCGCCAAGGTAGTTGCCCTGGGGCGGTGGTGGGGTTGACAGTGCAAAGCCCAACTCTTTGATCCGGTCTTCTGCTTGCGACAAGGTGGCCTCCTGGCGGTCTGGGGCTTGTATACTTTGGGCCGCAAGGATACCAGCATTGGAGGCGGTTATGGCCCTGGTGTATGACGGCGCGTTCCAGGTCTTGAAGGTGGCTGACATGGGCTCTTACAGCAACAACGGCTACGTGCTGGCGGACCCGGAAAGCCGCGAGTGTTACATCGTTGACGCGCCGGACGGCATAGAGAGGTTGTTGGCTGAGGCCGAGCCTTTCCACATCAAAGGTTGCTTGCTCACCCACACGCACCCTGACCATATTGCAGGCTACGCACGGCTTATAGAGGCTGCTGACGTTCCCGTGGCGGTGCACGCTGACGATGAAGCGAGGCTGTCTGCACCTCCCTCACTACGCTTGAATGACGGCGACACATTGTATATAGGGAATACGAAGGTGCAGGTGCTGCACACGCCCGGTCACACTCCTGGCGGCGTATGCCTGGTGGTGGACGGCTGCCTCATCTCCGGTGACACATTGTTCCCCGGCGGGCCGGGTTTCACTCGCAGCAGGGAGGACTTTCAGCAGGTGGTGCGTAACATTACGGAACGCCTGTTGACGCTGCCGGAGGATACGCTGGTGCTGCCTGGCCACGGTGCTGATACCACCATTGCGGAGGCCAAGCGAGAATACACCGCGTTTGCCGCCAGGTCACACCCGGATGACTTACACGGCCACGTTCATTGGCTGACGTCCTAGAGTCCGTAAAACCTGCGGGGGTTGTCGGCCAGTATCTTCTCAATTGTGCTGGTGGGTATGTCCTCACGGGAGCGCATCATGGCCACCACGTCCGTCTCGCGGGACTGGTCCTCATGTCCGTAGTCTGACCCCACAATCATATTGTCCTCACCAATGTAGGTCAGCAGGTACGGCAGGTCCTCATCGGTCTCGCACGCAATGAACAGCCGGTAGTCACGGAAGAGCTCCGGGCCCAGGGCCACGCTGGCTGCGGGGTTGGAGCTGCCAATGTTCACGCCCCTGAGAGACCGCTGTATGTGGTGGAGCACAAACGGCACCCATGACGCTGACGCCTCTATAAAGCCGAAGTTCAGCCCAGGGAAACGCTCAGGCAACCTGTGGGCCACAATGTCCCGGAAGGCAAAGAGGGGCAGTGACCGTACGTGAGGGAGGTTGTGGCTGAAGGCACGGTCAAAGACGTTGGTGATTGCCGGAGCGCCCGCGCCGGTGTGGACGCAGACGGCCATGCCCAGCTCCTCCGCCTTGGCGTAGATGGGGAAGAAGTAGGGGTCAGCCAGGGAGCGGTCACCCTCGACGCCACGGAAGAACACACCCACCGCGCCGTTCTCCTTCCCTGCTTCCACTTCTTGGAGCGTTACGTCTATTGAATGGAGGGGCGGCACCACCACCCATCGTAGCCGGTTGCCGGACTCCTTCCACGCTTGGGCCATCCACTTGTTGTATGCGCGGCAGAGGGCCGCTTCCAATTCGGCATCGTCAGTGAGGTAGGCCAGGAACAGCGTGGGGAACACCACCTCAACGTCCACGCCACGCTTGTCCATATCGCGCACTCGTGCCTGCGGGTCGGATATGTGTCGCACAGCCACGTCTATGTCCGTGCGGGCCTTCTCCCTGTCTGAGGCGGGGTTGGCAATGGCAAAGCTCCCCTTGCCAGCGGGCTTGGGGAAGATGGCCCCGTCTATGAGCCAGAGGCCGTTGTTCTCTTTGTAGAGGGTGTCATTGGGGATGCCCATGAGTACCGGGCGGCGGGCGTACACCTCCGGCTCCAACAACTTCCAGATGCCGTCATGCTCAATGATGTGGGTGTCAGCGTCCACGACTCCAGCCATGTTGGTCATCTCCTCTCGTTACGGCGCAAGCCAGAACAGCAATGGCAGGCCCAGGGCCAGCGTACCCGCGGCTGCAAGCATGAGTCCCACGCCAGCGCCCACTGCCATGTCCGCCACGCCAAAGCTGGCTATGGCTAAGTTCAGGGCGGTTCGGATGGTGAGGCCCTTCAAGAAAAAGTCTGCGTTCTCCTGGTCGTCCGCCCGCACCAACGCCTGGAATGGCCCAAGCCTGCCCAACGTGTGCGCCTTGATTTGGTCTGCACGCAGCTTGGCGGTCTTGGCGTCCACCACCTGTATCTCAGTGCCGTCCTCGCCTGGCGGCCCGGTGGAGGCGTTCTCCTCTAACAGCGCAGCGCGGATCATGGCTTTTGTGCTGAGGCCCTTGACGACAAAGAGCGTGCCGATGGCGAGCAAACCAACGCCCACAAGAGCCACGCCCACAACTTCATATGCAAGCAGTCCGTCCATAGCGTGCCCCTTATGCCTTGAATGCGGGGTGGATTATAGCGCGTCCTGGGACATAGGGCGGTGGCCTCCCATCCCTGGTATGCTTAATAAACACACCGTGGAGCCTTTCACGACCCAATGCTCACCAAACGCATCATCCCATGCCTGGACGTAAACCGTGGCCGCGTGGTCAAGGGCGTATCCTTCGTTGACATCAAGGACGCAGGAGATCCCGTGGAGATGGCCGCTTTCTACGACCGTGAGGGTGCTGACGAGCTGGTGTTTTTGGACATCACCGCCAGTTCAGATGACCGTGAGACGATTGTGGACGTGGTCAAACGTGTGTCAGAGCAGGTGTTCATCCCGCTCACCGTGGGCGGCGGCATCCGCAGCAGCGCTGACGTCCGCAAGTTGCTCCAGGCCGGGGCGGACAAGGTCTCCATCAACACCGCGGGCGTACGTGACCCTCAACTTATAGCCACCAGCGCGGCTGACTTTGGCAGCCAATGCATCGTTGTGGCTATCGACGCTCGCCGGGTGCGGCCTGATGAGCCGTCAAAGGTTACTGAAGCGTTGCCCATGCCTGACCTGGCGCTGGGTGAAGGCTCCATATGGGAGGTCTTCGTGAACGGCGGCCGGACGCCCACGGGCATCGACGCTCTCAAGTGGGTGGTGCGCGCAGTGGAGCTTGGCGCTGGTGAGATACTTCTAACTAGCATGGACGCTGACGGCCAGCAGACCGGGTATGACCTAGAACTAACCAAGGCCGTGGCAAAGGCCGTGCCGGTGCCGGTTATTGCCAGCGGAGGCGTCGGTAATCTGGAACACATCTATGAAGGCGTGACTGAGGGCGAGGCGGACGCGGCTCTGGCGGCGAGCATCTTCCACTACGGCACGCACTCAATCCGGGACGCCAAGGCTTATCTGGCTGAACGCCACCTGCCGGTGCGGCCCGTCTCACCGGCGAGTTAGCCATGGCAAATCAGCAGCCTCCAATTCGTATGGTTGCCTTTGACATGTACGGTACGCTGGTTGAGAACGGCATGGACCTGTGGATGGTCACCTTTAAGGAGATCATCCAAGAGCAGGGGCTTTCCATATCAACCGCAGACCTGTGGCGTGAGTGGCGAAGCCGGGAGGGCAGCTTCCGCAGCACCCGCACCGTGATGCACGACCCGCTGTTGAGCCCACCCTTCCGCACGTACTACGAAGCCTGGCGGGACGCATTTACGGACACCTTCCGTGACGTTGGGCTAAAGGGTGATGCTGAGGATGCGGCCCGTCGCTGTACCCGTGACCAGGGTGCCCGTCCTGCCTTTGCAGACGCAGCCATAGCCGTCCCCAGATTGGCCCAGAGCTGGCCCTTGGGCTTGCTCTCCAACGCTGACCACGGCTACCTATTGGGGTTGATTGAACGCCATGACTGGTCCTTCGGGACCATCGTATCGTCAGAGTCGGCCCAGGCGTACAAGCCTGACCCGCGCATATTTGAAGGCTTCTGCAGGGAGGCGGGTGTCGCGCCAGAAGAGGTATTGTTTGTGGGTGACGCCCCTTATGATGATGTCCATGGCGCAAAGGCCGCTGGTATGACAATGGCGCTGCTCACACGGGAACAGGACACGCCGGGACGGACGCCGGAACCTGGAGCCCAACAGCTTCAGGAGCCTGACTTTAAAATAACTTCTCTGTTAGAACTTGAGACGGTTCTACAAGCGTACGTAAGACCCGCCTGAAGCGGACACGACTGGAGGAACGCAACATGGCTGCTGATGAACAGCCCACGGTGACACTCAACGAGCGGGGCCTTGTGCCAGCAATCTGCCAGGACGCCGCCTCAGGGCAGGTGCTCATGTCTGCTTTCATGAACCCTGAGTCCATCAAGGCGACGTTGGAGGGCAAGGAGATGGTCTTCTACAGCCGCTCCAGGGAGGAGCTTTGGCACAAAGGCGCTACGTCATGCAATTACTTGCACGTGGAATCCGCTCACGTGGACTGTGACGGTGACGTGCTCCTCTTCAAGGTGAAGGCGGACGGCCCCGCCTGCCACACGGGTGAGACCAGTTGCTTCTTTACGCCATTGACCCAGGAGCCCGCTTATGAGCAGACTCTGCCAAGCCCGGGTGTGCTCCAGGAGGTGTTCCAGGTCATCAGGCAGCGTCAGCAAGAGATGCCAGAGGGCAGCTACACGACTTCCCTGTTCAAGAGTGGCCGCGCGCGCATAGCGCAGAAGGTGGTTGAGGAGGGTGGTGAGGTGGCACTTGCTGGTGCAACGAACGACACCGCCAACCTGGCTGGTGAGGTGGCGGACCTTTTCTATCACACGCTGGTCTTGCTAGCCGATGCCGGTGTCGCGCCTGATGATGTCTGGGCGGAACTCCGCAGCAGGCAAGGGCAAACGCCCAGAGCGAGTAGCTGATTTTAGGCAGCCTTAAAGGGGTGAAGGCGTGTTAGGTGCGTTGCTTGCACTATTGGCCGCTGCCACCTTTGGCTTTAATGACGCCACCGTCCGTCGTGGCGTTGTGACCGGATCAGTCGTCCAAGGCCTGGCTGTCACCGTACCCATTGGCGTACCTCTGTTTTTCCTGGCGGCCGTAGTGTCAGGACAGCTATTTGACGTTGGCGCCCTCACTGGCCCCAGCGCCCTGATGCTTGCAGGCGCAGGTGTCGCTCACTTCGTGTGGGGGCGTTACTGTAACTACCGCGCAGTCAAAGCTATGGGAGGCAACCGCGCTGGCCCGGTGCAGCAGACATCGCTGCTGATTTCGCTTGTTCTGGCAGTCGCGCTACTTGATGAGTCCGTGGGGTGGATACGGTTGGTTGGCATTCTGCTGATTGTTGCCGGGCCAACCATCATGGTGGAACGACAAAGAGCCAGCACTCCCAAGGCGGAAGCCACTGTCATACCTGGAATTGCGGGCGGTGCCAATGGCGGCGAAAGCGCAGTCGCGGCAAAGCCGGCCTTTACGCCGAGACTTGCAGAGGGTTACACCTTTGCGCTGCTCTCTGCGTTGGGCTACGGCGTGAGCCCCGTCCTGATTCGTGCTGGGATTGAGGAGAGCGGCCTGAGTCTACTGGGCGGCCTCATCTCTTACGGGGCAGCCACAGTGGTTGTTCTTGTGGTGATACTTGCCAGTGCCAGCCTCCGCAACTCAGTGGCAAACATGGAGCGCAGCAACCTGCGCTGGTTCACCATTTCAGGCGTGGCGGTGTTCCTGGCGCAGATGTTCAGGTACATGGGACTGGCCATTGCCCCGGTGTCCGTGGTGGCATCCATCATGCGCCTAGGGCTCGTGTTCAGGGTAATCTTTGGGTACTTCATCAACCGGGAGTATGAGAGCTTTGCCCCACGGGTGCTCGTAGGCATCGTAGTCTCGATTTTGGGCGGAGTGGCGCTGACCATCAGCCTGTAGGGACTGTCTGAGGCCTACGACCGAAATCCGCCCTGTGCCTCAAAAGTACCCGCCCACTGCAAAAAACCGTCCCATAGGTTCATGAACGACTTAGGCACTTGGTCCTCATACTCAGGGTGGGCCTGGATGCCAATGACCCAGGAGTGTTCCGGACTCTCCAACCCCTCTATGACGCCATCGTCAGGATGGTAAGCAGAGGCCAGCAGTCTGGGAGAACGCTGCGGCTCCTTCACGCCCTGGTGGTGATAGCTGTTGACCTTGTAGAACATGCCCACGCCAAGCACCGCTCCAAATTTACTGCCGGGTGACACGTACGCTTGGTGGTAGGCAGGCACCATGGGGCCGCCTGGCTCTCTGGGTATCCGGTGTTCAGGAAAATCTTGGATGAGTGAGCCGCCAAAGGCCACGTTGAGGAGCTGCATCCCCCGGCATATGGCAAAGACTGGCATGTCCAGGTCCAACGCCTTATGCAAGAGCGGTAGCTCCATCTCATCACGCCCTGGCTGGATCTGCGTACCAGCGGCCGGGTCAATCTCCTGGCCATAGGACTTTGGGTCTACGTCAGCGCCACCGGTTAGCAGGAGGCCACCTGCGCCGTCCAAAGCGTCTGTCGTGCCATCCCAGTCGTCTGGAAGCATGACGCGCACGGTGGCGCCGCGTTTTTCCAGAGACTCGACGTAGTGCTTGGACTCGGCTTTTGAGCCAGCGGCTACAACTATAGTGGGCATAGGTTCCTCCGAGAAAAGGCCATTATAGCTGGAGCGCGAGCGGAATGGTTAGCTAGCCTTGGCTTGCAGGACGTGCGTTACGAGAGTGGGAGGTCAGGCTTTTGCCTTGAGGTCTCAGCCAGCTTGCAGCGCGCCACTGAGACGGAGCTTGCGGTGCTCTACCAGCATACAGTGGTCCATCACCACATCTAGACCTGCCGCACGCGCCATCTCCTCTGCCTCTTCATTTATGATCCCAAGCTGCATCCACACAGCCTTTGCCCCAATGCGTATGGCTTGTTCAACCACCGGAGGGATGTCTTCAGACCGGCGGAAGATATCCACCACGTCCACGGGCTCAGGGATGGAGAGCAGGTCAGGGTAGGTCTGCTCTCCCAATACCGTGTCGCTGATGTTGGGGCTCACTGGAATAATACGGTAGCCCTCTTCTTGGAGGTAACGTGCGACTCCGTGGCTTGGCCGGTCAGGCTTTCGGGAGAGACCCACCACCGCTATGACGCGGTTTTCCTGGAGTATTTTCTGGATAGGTCCATTGGCGGTATGGTTCATAAATAAATGGCCTCGGCACGGAGGTAAAGCCGTGTGGCGTTAATATCAAAACGTAAGTTGGACAAAACAAGCGGCGTAGTCAAGTGGTTTTGTGACAGAAACTATGCACATGGCACGGATTGACCATGTCTCAGGTAGCCCCAGGGTTAGACGTCAGGGGGCTGGGTCAGCCTCGTGGTCAAGCTCAAAAGCTTTGTGAAGGACGCGGACAGCCTCATGCACCTGTGACCTGTTCACAATGCACGTGATGCGGATTTGGGACGTGGTGATCATCTCAATGTTGACGCCCGCGTCTGACAAGGCTCGAAACATGTCAGACGCATAACCAGAAGCGTTCTGCATGCCGGTCCCCACTATGCTCACGTTGCCAAGGTCTTCATTGCTGACACACTCCGCAGCGCCTATTTCTATTGCCAGAGCCTGCACCACTTCCAGGGCACGTTTCACATCCACCTGCTCCACCGTGAAGGAGACGTCTGTGAGCCGGTCAGCGCTGGCGTTCTGGACAATGGTGTCCACGCTGATATTGGCGTCACTCAGGGGGCCAAACAGGGCCGCCGCTATACCAGGCCGGTCAGGAACCCCCCTCACCGTGATGCGGGCCACGTCCATCTCATACGTAACGCCGCGGACTTTGTTATGCAGTTCCATGGCCACGCCTCCGTGGATTAGAGTGCCCGTTACCTCACGCGTGCTTGAGGCAACAAGGATTGGAACGTTATAGATAGCGCCCAGTTCAATGGACCGGGGATGCATCTTTGCTCCGTAGCTGGCAAGCTCCAGCATCTCCTCATAGCCAAGCTCATCCAGCTTCCTAGCCTGCAGCACCACGC
>JAQBVZ010000250.1 GCA_027625205.1 Chloroflexota bacterium | reverse complement strand
GTCCGCAATCGAAGGCATCTTATAGTCGCCAAAGGAGAGCGTGCTGATGCGGCCTTCCTCAGTCTTCATCTCCTCCATTAACGCGTAGCCAACGCCCATCATCAGACCGCCGTTAATCTGGCCCTGGTGGCCTACGGGGTTCATGATGGTGCCAACGTCATGGGCGGTGGTCATACGGAGCAACGTGACCTCACCGGTCTCCGGGTCCACGGACACCTCAGCCACTTGAGCTGCGAACCCCGTGACATCAGAGCGGCTTGCGTCTTTGATGTGGCCTGTGCCTGTCACGGGCTCCCCTGTGCGAGAGAGGATGCCGGACCACGACTGGCGCTCATTGGTGCCGGTGTGTACAAGGTCAGTGCCATCAATATCCATCTGCTCTTCCGGCCAGCCCAGCGACTCAGCCGCGCGATGAATGAGCGCCTGCCGCACCTCTTGAGTCGCGTTGTAGACCGTCTCACTGGCGACACGGGTCACCCGGCTACCGCCGACTCCTGAGTCGAAAGGCACGAAGTCCGTGTTCTCAATTTGGATCTTCACCGCTTCGGGGGGCAGTTTGAACTCTTCCGCCACAATCTGCTGGAGCATGGTGTATGTGCCGGAGCCCTGCTCAAAGATAGGCGTGTTCAACACTACTGTGCCGTCTGGGTTCATGTGAATGACAGCGTGGGTCTCGCCGCCGCCGGGGGGACGGTCGCCTACTGCGACGCCCCTGCCAACGTTGGCGGGCTTTGGCTTGTTGTAACCGGAGGCCTCAACGGCTGCTTGCAAGGTCTCTTTAACGCAAATGTCCGCCCAATGATGACCAATGGCAGTCTCCTCACCGTTGTTGATGAGGTTATGCATGCGGAACTCCACTGGCTCCATCCCTATCTCTCGTGCGACCAGGTCCAACTGGCACTCAAGAGCGTAGATAGCCTGGGGTTCACCTGGGCCACGCATGTGGCCGCAGGGGATGGTGTGGGTGTAGACCTGAATGGCCGCTGCGTAGGTGTTGGGGATGCGGTATGCGCCACCACCAGCCTCTGCCGCGCCCGTGAGGTTCACCAAGGGCTTGAACCCGCCGTATGCGCCGCTGTTGAAAATGACATGGGCGGAGTGGGCGGTCAGGGTGCCGTCCTTCTTCACGCCGGTCTTCATCTTCAAGATGGTGGAGTGGCGTGGGTTGGAGGCCATGAACTCCTCAACGTAGTCCATGACCATGCGCACGGGCCTGCCGCTGTGCTTGGCCAGGAAGTAGCAGACCGGCACTTCTAGCGGCGATCCCTTGCCGCCAAAGTCGCCGCCTATGTAGGCGTGATTGGCAACAAACTGTTCTTTGGGTATGCCCATGGCGTCCGACATCTGCTGGACAAGGCTGTAGGGCGTCTTCACAGACGTCCACATCTGTATCCGGCCAGCATCGTCAATCCAGACGAGGGCCGTGTTGGTCTCCAGGTACCCTTGGTGCTGCAGAGGCGTGGTGAAGGTGTTCTCCACAATGACGTCAGCCTCTGCAAAGCCAGCCTCCACGTCGCCCTTGCCCCAGATGAGCTTGGAGAAGACGTTGGAGGGCTTATCAGGCGGGGTGACGTAGCCTTTGTAGTCCATCATGTCCGCGTGGACCAGGGGCGCGCCGTCCTGCATGGCCACTTCCGGGTCAAACAGTGCTGGCAGTTCTTCGTACTCAATCTCAATGAGGTCAATGGCCTTCTGGGCGATGTCCTCGTCTTCAGCGGCGACTGCGACCACGCGCTCGCCAATGAAGTGGACCTCTTCCTCAGCCAGTGGTGGGACATCGTAGAGGCGGCGGCCGTAGCGCACGCCTTTAGTGTCCTGGCCAGTGATGACGGCATAGACTCCGGGCACCGCCTTGGCCTTGGTGATATCTATACTTTTAATGCGTGCGTGAGAGAAGGGGCTGCGCAGACACTTGCCCCACAAGGTGCCTGGTAGCTGGAAGTCGGCGGTGTAACGTCCCTTCCCCGTGACCTTGTCCGGGCCGTCATAACGTCCTATTGCCTGGCCGATAACGCGGTACGAGACCATCGACGCCTCCTCGTGACGAGCCACTTTGCCAAGCGGCCTCTTTGGTATAACATGCCACCGACATTCTTGGCGCGGGGTTAAGGATAGCAGATGACCACAAGCACGGCATTACACAAAATTAGCCTGACCATCAACGGGGAAAAGTACGATGCTGAGGTGCCTGCCCGGCGCACCCTGGTTGACATGCTCCGCTACGATTTGGGCCTCACTGGCACCAAAGAGGCATGCAGCGTGGGCGTCTGTGGCGTTTGTACGGTGTTGCTGAACGGGAGCATCGTTGCATCATGCCTGACCCTGGCTGTCCAGGCCGACGGCGCAGAGATTACGACGATTGAAGGCATTGCGGACGGGAATACGTTACACCCGCTGCAAGAGAGCTTCATGAACAACGGCGGTTTCCAGTGTGGCATCTGCACACCGGGGCAGATTGTGGCCTCCAAGGCTCTTCTGGACTCCAAACCCCATCCCACTGAGGATGAGATCAAG
>JAQBVZ010000249.1 GCA_027625205.1 Chloroflexota bacterium | reverse complement strand
CTTGGCATCCGATTTGTCCATCTGTTATAGCTCCACAATCACCGAAAACTACGAGCCTTTACCCGAAAATTACCCAGTTAGTCTCCTTTCCATCATACGCCTTGAGGCGGCTTCATGCCCGTGACGGAGAGTTGCAATCCTCCATCAAACGCCAAGCCAACGTCGAGGCTGCCAGATAAAATTCAAAAAATTGCCACTTGTAACGCAGGCAAGACAGTTTGACTGGAGAATACGTGCACAACAGCCCCGCCCACTTCACCAAAGCCCATATGGCGACGCACTTGCCGCACAATCGCCTTGCACTTCCTAGACTGTTGGCGTGGCTGCCCTGGTCATTGGCTCTGTAGCAACATTCAATTGCAGGGAAAGGGTTTGAGGCAGGAGGCATTCGCTATCTGCGCATGCTTGAAAGCGGACAGAGACGTTTATGGTGGCCTGGCCCGTCTCCCGAATTCTGGACTGAACCGGAATCACGATGGTCGCTTCACCGTCCAACACCTGGAATTCTTCGGGAAGCCCTGCAATGCTAAATGGTGTCGTAGGCGGGAACGTCGGTTCGCCAATGAAAAGACCTTCAGTTGCAGTAACCGCTACAGACGTTGGCGTGTAGCCCGCAGGAGTCTCTGGCCCATAGACGTGGAGGCCCTCAGCCATTTTTAACGTGACGTACAGGTTGGTTGTTTGGCGGTTGTGAAGGACAGTCCCCGCTACCTCACCAGTGACCGTTACCCCGCCAGCATCCGATTCAGCGTGAACGAACCGGCTTGGGTCCACCGGAAAGTGGGATCCAGATTTGAGAACCGTTGGGGCGGTTTCTCTGACCTGGTATTCCCTATGGAAGAACTTGTGGGTAACGACACCAGAGTTATCCACGATGTACGTTCCGGGGTAGGGGATGCCATAGTGCTCCACCTCATCAGGCCTGATGAGCGTGCTCATAATCCCGTAACGCCGGATTACTTCTGAACCTACATCAGCGAGCATTGGGAACTGGATGCCATAGACTTTCGCAAACTCAGCAAGCACTTCCACGGAATCATAGCTGATGGAGAACAGTTTGATGCCTGCGTTCTCAAAATCGGAAAGGTGGGTTTGCAGCTCAACGAGCTGCGTGCGGCAGAATGGTCACCAGCACGCGGAGCGATGGAACATAACCATTGCCTGATGATTGCCTCTGGCCTCCGCATAGTTAATCAACACACCATTCTGGTCTGGTAGTGTGAAGTCAGGGAGCACCTGGCCAACGTCCGGGCCGGTGGGAAAATCATCCGTTGCGGGCATGCGCAGCGTGGGCCGGTCTTCTTCTGCCCTTTGGTCCGTAGCCATTTTGCTCCTCAGCTTGATGGTGATAAGAAAGACGGCCCGTGAGCTACTCCGCCGCTTGTTCAGCTACCGCTGGTACACCGATGTGGTACTCCACCAGTTCAGCCTCTTCCACCGCTTGTGCCACCATGCCGTCCACGTCTAATTCAGCCTCCATGGGCAGCACCTCTTCCACGCGGACTCGCGTTGACGGCGACTTTGGGACGAAGAGTGTGCAGCAGTCCTCGTCAGGCAGTATCGATATCTCATAGCTGTTGAGGGCAATGGCCTGGTCGGTTATCTCCTGTTTGTCCATGCCTACCAGGGGCCGCAGCACGGGCATGTCTATGGCCTCCTCTATGGTGGCCATGTTTCGCAGCGTCTGGGAGCCCACCTGACCAATGCTGTCGCCGGTGACCAGGGCCAGTGCGCCCTCACGCTTGGCGATTTCCTGGGCGATGCGCATCATGAACCGCCGGTACATCACGACTCGGTACGGCGGCGGGACCGTGAGCAGCATCTGCTTCTGTATTTCAGCAAAGGGCACCAACAACAGACGGGTGTCGTATTGATATTCGGTCAGCAGTTCAGCTAACTCTTTTGCCTTATCACGTGAACGCCCTTCCACCAAGGGGAAGCTGTGGAAGTGGACCAGTGTGGTCTGGCAGCCCCGGCGCATCACCCGCAACGCCGCCACCGGTGAGTCGATGCCGCCTGACATGAGCGTGACGACTCTCCCTGCCGTGCCGACGGGCAGGCCGCCAGCCCCGGCGAAGCCATCCGTGTAGATAAAGGCGCCGTTGGCAAGCACCTCCACGTGGACGTCCAGCTCAGGGTGCGACAGGTTGACGCTTGCGCCGGTTGTTTCCCGTACGAGGTCTCCCAGACGGATGTTCATCTCTTTGGAGGGTATGGGGAAGCGCTTGCTAGCCCTGTGCGCGGTGATGCGGAAGGTGTTGAAGCTGTGGCCCCGCGTGACCTGGGTCACCATGTTAGCTATGGCGTCGTAGTCATGGGGTACTCGGTGCGCCAGCGTGAATTTCACGGCACCAAAGACCTGCGACAACCGTTTCTGGACCAGCGGCCAGTCAGCCTCTGGCGTCAGGGTACAGCGGACCACCATGCGTTCATCCCACACGCGCTGTACGCCAAGGCCAGCTGTGGCGCGACGGACGTTACCCACCAGGGCGCGGATGAAAACGGGCCGGTTCTTGCCCTTCAGCGCAATC
>JAQBVZ010000248.1 GCA_027625205.1 Chloroflexota bacterium | reverse complement strand
AAGTTCCACGAGAGGGAGATAAGCGATATGGCCATGAAGATGGATAACTTCACAGAACAGGCCCAAGAGGTATTGGGGGCGTCGCAAGACCTCGTTAGAGAGTTCCGCCACACCCAATGGGACGTTGAGCATGTGCTGCTGGCCCTGTTGGAGGCGGAGAAGAGCGTGCCTGTCCAGGTACTTGAGCAGCTTGGCGTGAACGTGGAAGCGGTCAAAACTGAGGTGCGTAAGGTACTGGAGGCTGCGCCCAAAGCCAGCCATGAGGCCACGCAGATTTTCGCGACTCCTCGCTCCACTCACGTTCTGGAGGCCGCCAAGGAGGAGTCTGACCGCTTACGGGACGAATTCATAGGGACAGAACACCTGCTTATTGCTATCACGGCTGATGAGCAGGATGAGGCTGCACGCCTTCTCCTGAAACATGGCATAGACAGGGAGCGCGTGTACCAGGCGCTTCAACAGGTACGCGGCGGGCACCGGGTCACGGACCCCAGGGCGGAGAGCCGTTATCAGACGCTGGAGCGCTATGGCGTGGACCTCACGCGGCTGGCCGCTGAGGGGAAGCTTGACCCCATTGTGGGGCGAGAGGTGGAGATACGCAGGGTTATGCAGACCCTTGCGCGGCGCACCAAGAACAACCCTGTCATCATTGGTGGCGCCGGCGTTGGCAAGACGGCCATCGCTGAAGGGCTTGCCCAGCGCATCGTTAGTGGTGATGTGCCAGACATATTGATTGGACGCCGTGTGTTGGCATTGGACATGCCCAGTCTGGTTGCGGGCAGCAAGTTTCGTGGCGAGTTTGAGGAACGCCTCAAGTCGCTTTTAGACGAGGTCAAGCAGGCCCAGCGAGAGGTGGTGCTGTTCATTGACGAACTCCACACGGTGGTGGGCGCTGGCGCTGCGGAGGGCGGCATAGACGCGGCCAACATCATGAAGCCGGCCCTGGCCAGGGGAGAGCTCCAGGTGGTGGGCGCAACCACGCCGGATGAGTACCGCAAGTACATTGAAAAGGACAGCGCTCTGGAGCGTCGATTCCAGCCCATCTGGTTGGAGGAGCCCAGCGTTGATGAGGCTATCGAAATCCTCAGAGGCCTGAAGCCACGGTACGAGGAACACCATAAGGTTACGTATGACGACGCTGCGCTGGTGGCAGCGGTCAAGCTCAGTTCACGTTACATTACTGGCCGGCTGTTGCCGGACAAGGCCGTTGACCTGATGGATGAGGCCGCGGCAAAGCTGCGGCTGGACTCCTTCAGCCTCCCCCCTGGGATACGGGATATGGAGCGTGCGGTGAAGCGGCTCCAAGAAGATGAAGAGGCCGCTGTGCAACGTGCTGACTATGAGCAAGCCGCAAAGGCCAAAGCGGAGCGCACACAACTGCGGGAGAAGCTGGACGCTGAGGTCAGCGCCACGGTGGGTGAGCAACACGCCAAGATGGTGGTGACGGAGGCGGATATCGCAGGCGTCATCAGCAGTTGGACAGGTATCCCTGCCAATAGGCTCATGGAGGGCGAGGCCGACAAGCTGCTCCACATGGAGGACCGGCTGCATGAGCGGGTCATAGGTCAGGAAGAGGGCATCAAAGCCGTGTCAGACGCCATCCGCAGGTCCCGGGCGGGTCTGCAAGACCCCAAGCGGCCTTTGGGCAGCTTCATGTTCCTTGGCCCCACAGGCGTCGGCAAGACGGAGTTGGCTCGGTCTCTGGCTCAGTACCTGTTTGACGACGAAGCGAACATGGTGCGCATCGACATGTCTGAGTACATGGAGAAGCACACCGTCTCCAGGCTCATTGGCGCGCCCCCTGGCTACGTGGGGTATGACGAGGCCGGTCAGTTGACTGAGGCCGTACGTCGTCGTCCCTATCGCGTGGTGCTGTTTGATGAAATTGAAAAGGCGCACCCGGACGTGTTCAATCTGCTGTTGCAGATCCTGGAGGATGGCCGCCTAACGGACGGTCACGGCAGGACGGTGGACTTCCGCAACACGGTGGTCATCATGACCAGCAACCTGGGCACTGCGGAGTTCCAGAAGACGGGCATAGGTTTCCATGTTCCGGGCCAGACCGCCTCGGATGACCAGAGGATGCGGGATTCCGTGGAGGAATCATTGAAGCGGACGTTCAGGCCGGAGTTCCTCAACCGTGTTGATGAATACATCATCTTCCACCCGCTGGCGGAGGAGCAGATTGCGCAGATTGTGAGCTTGCGGGTGCGGGAAGTGGAGGAGCGTCTTGAGGAACGGGGCGTATCAATAGAACTGACCCCTGCCGCTGCTCAGTGGCTCTCCAAGGAGGGCTTTGACCCCGCGTTTGGCGCAAGGCCATTGCGTCGTGCAGTGCAGCGCCACGTGGAGAATGAGCTTGCTAAGCGCACTCTGTCTGGTGAGTTCCAGGAGGGTGACGTGGTGGTGGTGGATGCAGGCACGGACGGTCTGACCTTTGCTAAAAAGGAGATGGCCACGGCCAAGTCTGCGTAACACGGTCTTAAGTCAGACGATAAAAAGAGGCCCCGCTCAGAAAAAGCGGGGCCTCTTTTATT
>JAQBVZ010000247.1 GCA_027625205.1 Chloroflexota bacterium | reverse complement strand
AGCCGTAGACGGTGGTCAACTTGCCGCTCACCCGCACCTTGACCTTGCCTATGTGCCCCACCTTGGCCAACTGCCAGAGGGACCAGTTCAAGGCAGACCGCTTGAGACGAGGGAAAGCGCGCATAAGCTCGTCACCCTGGTACTCAAACACTTCGTCAGGCCGGCGAGCCAACTCCTCAAAAATCATCTGCTGGAGAGGCGGTAGACCGCCATCCGCAGAGAGGCTGTATTGGGATATCTGCGTAATCTTCATATATTCTCCGTTAATGCTCGATTTTGGTTGTTTTCTTAAAAAACGATTAGGTAAAAGTTTAGACATTTAACCAGAAGTTGTAAAGCACCTACAAGCAATCCACAGCACACAACAGTGATGCACCGTGAGATACAGTCCGCCGTTGAGCGCGGCGCCGGTTGCCTGATAGACTACGGCCCAGTCAAGAAACGGAGCGCGCCATGACCAGCGGCCAAGAGCCCACGCGACTTGATATTGAAGACGTTAGGCACATTGCCCGGCTATGCCATATTGGCCTGACTGATGAGGAAGCCGAGCGTATGCGTGACCAGCTTTCGCATATCCTGGAGCAGTTCCAGAACCTCGCTGCTATCGACACCACCGGCGTTGAAGCCACCGGCCAGGCTGTCGGTTTGGACTCCGTAATGCGAGAGGACGTGCCCATTCCACCCATGTCCGTGGAGGACGTGTTGGCCAACGCGCCGCGCAGGGAAGGCGACTACTTCCGCGTGCGTGCGGTGATGGAGGAGTCGCCCTAACAATCGCTGTTTCTACCCATCACCCACCTCAAAGGTATGTTGAAAAGAAGAAAGAGGGACACCCTGTCCTTCGACTATGCTCAGGACAGGCTTTTCAATCTCCCGTCAAAGGGGAAACCTCTCTGTACTCCCCTACAAACAAGGCCAGACCGTTTAGGAAAGAAACAAATGCCAGATAACCTCCATTACCTCACCGTTCAAGAGATGACCCAAGCCCTCCAGCGCAGAGAGGTCTCTTCCGTTGAACTCACCCAGGCCCACCTGGAACGTATTGCTGCCGTGGAGCCGCAGGTTGGCGCGTACGTGACCGTGACCGAGGCCGAGGCCAAAGAGCAGGCCCGTCAGGCTGACGTGCGTATCGCCGCTGGGGACGCAGGCCCGTTGACCGGGATACCCATGCAACTCAAGGACAACATGTCCACCAACGGCGTGCGTACAACATGCTCGTCACGCATGCTAGAGCAGTACGTGCCACGCTACGACGCCACGGTGACGGCCCGCCTGAAGGACGCAGGGGCCGTTTTGCTGGGCAAAGGCAACATGGACGAGTTCGCGATGGGCTCCTCAACCGAGAACTCAGCGCTGCAAATCACCAGCAACCCCTGGGACACCAGCCGCGTGCCGGGGGGTTCCAGCGGAGGCCCCGCCGCTGCTGTCGCCGCAGGGGAAGCCGCCTTCTCTCTAGGCTCCGACACCGGCGGCTCGATACGACAACCCGCCGCATTGTGTGGCATCGTTGGCCTGAAGCCCACGTACGGACTGGTAAGCCGCTACGGCCTTATCGCATTCGCATCGTCACTGGACCAGATTGGCCCCATTACGCGCACAGTGCAGGACGCCGCCGTGGTCATGAACTCTGTCGCGGGCCACGACCCCATGGACTCAACGTCCATCAACCAACCCATACCCGACTACACAGCGGACCTGGACCGTGGCATCAAAGGCCTGCGCGTTGGCCTGCCCCGCGCGTACTTCGAGGCGGGGATAGACCCGGCGGTCGAGGCGTCCGTACGGGAGGCCATAGCCGCCTTGGAGGCACAGGGGGCCATCGTTGAAGAGGTGTCGCTGCCGCATACGCAGGACGCCTTGGCGGTCTACTACATCATCGCGCCGTCGGAGTGCTCAGCCAACCTGGCGAGGTATGACGGCGTGAAGTTCGGCTACTCAGACCAGAACTCGCCCGGTTTGTGGGAGGCCCTGGACGCGACGCGACAGTTCGGCTTTGGGCCTGAGGTGAAGCGTCGCATTCTCCTGGGCACCTACGCCCTCTCCGCTGGCTACTACGATGCTTTCTACAAGAAGGCCCAGCAGGTGCGGACGCTGATTCGCCAGGAGTTGGAGGAGGTCTTCACTCGCGTGGACGTGCTGGCGACACCAACGTCACCCACGGTGGCCTTCAAGCAGGGTGAGCGCACCGCTGACCCGGTGCAGATGTACCTGAGCGACATCTGCACGCTGCCTATCAACATATCCGGCATCCCCGCCATCTCAGTCCCGTGCGGGTTCGCGGACGGCCTACCGGTGGGCTTGCAGCTCATGGGCCCTCACCTCAGCGAGGCGACGCTCTTCCGCACCGGCCACGCCTACCAGCAAGCGACGGACTGGCACACGAAGCACCCCGCGTAGCACGCGGTGGCGGATGCGAGTCCCGGTCGTTTAAGACAGTCAGCGATACAAATCCACGCCGTGGCGTTTCCGGGTAGCACCCGGTGGCACATGCGGGTCTTGGTCGTTGTAGAGCGCCAGCCGCTTCAAGTCCGCGCCGTAGC
>JAQBVZ010000246.1 GCA_027625205.1 Chloroflexota bacterium | reverse complement strand
CCTCCACTGCGTACTAGTTAATGGTGTCCCTCACATACGAGCAGGTACAATGTAGCGCGCCATGCAGCCCACAACCCCCATGCCAGAGCCGCCATCGTCCAGTCTATTGACTCGGGCGCGCGTCATGGCTCTCCTCCCGTTCATCATCGTCCTCATTGCCCTGGGCCTGCGCCTTTATGGGCTGGACTGGGACAAAGGCAACTTCTACCACCCTGATGAGCGGTCCATCTACCTCCGGGTGGACTGCATGCACCGCACGCTGACGGAGGCGCCAGGCTGGCAGTCCTGCATTAACCGCGACTTCCCCGTGGACGAACCCGGCTTTCCCTCCATTGGCACATTCTTTGATGCAGACAAGAGCCCCCTAAACCCTCACTGGTTCCCGCTGGGCAGCATTTTGCTTTATGGCTTGCTCATCGTCCGGATGGTGCTGGGGCTCTTCATGGACTCTGTGGGCCTGCATGACATGGCAATGGCTGGGCGCACGATAACCGCCTTTACAGACGCTGGAAGCGTCATGTTGCTCTATCTCCTGGGTCGTCGCCTCTACGGGCGTGGTGTGGGCCTCCTGGCCTCCGCCCTGAGCGCATTCGCCGTGGTCAACATCCAGCTCGCCCACTTCTATCGTCCGGAACCATTCCTGATGCTCCTGGCCCTGGCTTGCTTCTGGTACATGCTCAACGTCATTGAGCGTGGTCGTTGGCGTGACCATCTGGGGCTGGGCGTCGCTATTGGCCTCAGCTTTGCTGTAAAGGCTAGCAGCGTTCAGCTTCTCGCGCCCCTGGCCATCACCTACGGCCTGATCATGTGGCGTGCATATGCAGCCAACAGAGGCGCTGGGTTCATGGCCGCCAACGTCCCCATCCTGACTCGCAGCCTGAGTGCTGGGGCCGTGGCCCTGGCCGTCTTCACCATCACCCAGCCTTACGCCTTCTTGGACATCTACAAATTTATTGGGGACCTCGTGTGGGAAGGCGGCGTTGCCAGGGATGCAGGGCGGGTGCCGTACACCATCCAATACATGGGTGCGCCGCGCGGCTGGTATGAGATACGCCAAACGGCGGTATGGGGGCTGGGACTGCCCTTGGGGATTGTTGTATGGACGGGGCTTGTCTTGACCATATGGCGGTCCCGTCGTAGGCGCATCACCGGCGACATGCTCTTCCTGGCCTGGGTGATACCGTCGCTCCTCCTGGTCTTCACCTTTGAGGTCAAGTTCCTGCGATACGTCGCCCCTGTGCTGCCTGTCATGGTGCTTTTGGGGAGCCGCTGGCTCATTGCGGCTTACCATCAAGCGATTTCCGGACACTGGTTGCTGCGACCAAAAGCCGTCATGGTCGTCATCGCCTTCGTCGTCGCGGCAACGGGGTTCTACGCCCTGGCCTTCACTGCCAGCTATGCGACTGACCACCCTGGGGTCCAGGCCTCCAATTGGGTCAAAGAGACCATTCCCCAAGGCGCCGTTATTGTCACTGACAACCACTGGGATGAGGGATTCCCTGACTTGGGCAGGTACCAGGTCAGCCAGCTGCCCATGTACGAGGGCGACACTCTGAACAAGATGCGCTCAGTAACGCAGAAGCTGGCCTCCGCTGAATATCTCATGACCTACAGCAACCGTCCTTTTGGAAGCATTACCCGCCAGCCGGAGCGATACCCCTGGAGCAGCAGCTACTACAAGCTGCTATTTGACGGCTCTCTTGGCTTTGAGTTGGAGCAGGCCTTTGCGCGGTATCCCACCCTCATGGGCGTCTCCTTCACTCACGATCCGTTCACCAGGGCAGAGGTCACCAAGCCGGAGAGCCTGCCTGGCATCAAACCAGCGACACTTTCACTGGACCTTGGCTACGCCGACGAGAACGTCACGAACTACGACCGCCCATTGGTTCTGTTATTCAAGAATACTGGCAAACTGTCGGCTGACGAACTGTACCTCAGCATTGTGGAGAATGCCTCTGCTAAGCCCACGCCGGGGCTCTTGCTCACCGATGATGCTTGGGCCACGCAGCGTGACGGCGGCACCTGGACAGACCTCTTTGATGAGGACGGTTGGACCAACCGCATCCCCATATTCGTCTGGCTCCTCCTTGTTGAAGCCATCATGATTGCTACCCTGCCTTTGGCCGTGACCGCTTTCCGCTGGCTCCCTGACCGTGGTGTGGTGCTGGCCCGGCCTCTGGGCATCCTTCTGGTTGGCTACATTACATGGCTGGGCGCAAGCCTTGGGTGGTGGACGTTTAGCCGGGGTAGCATCGTGGGGGCCCTTCTCACGGTGGCCCTGGTCTCTGGCTTGCTCTTCCTTGCAAAGCGCCGTGAGTTGCTAGCGCTGGCCCGCGCTCACTGGCGTTACCTTGCCACAGTGGAGACCCTGTTTCTCTTGGGCTTCCTCGTCTTCGTAGCCATCCGTGCCGCCAACCCTGACCTCTGGCACCCGTGGCGCGGCGGTGAGAAGCCCATGGACTTCACGTACCTGACCGCCATAGTCAAATCCACCACCATGCCGCCTTATGACCCGTGGTATGCCGGCGGGTACATCAATTACTACT
>JAQBVZ010000245.1 GCA_027625205.1 Chloroflexota bacterium | reverse complement strand
TACCAGTCGTGGCGAGTCTTGACCCAGTACTCGTGCCACTGGTCGTCGTCACCCGGCTTCACAAAGAACTCCATCTCCATCTGCTCAAACTCACGGGTGCGGAACACAAAGTTGCCGGGGGTGATTTCATTCCGGAATGACTTGCCTATCTGGGCTATGCCAAAGGGAAGCTTCATCCGAGTGGAAGTCAGCACATTGTCGAAGTTCACGAATATGCCCTGGGCCGTCTCTGGCCTGAGCCACACCTTGCTGGCTGAGTCGGTTACCGGACCCACGTAGGTTTCGAACATGAGATTGAACATGCGGGACTCCGTGAAGCTGTCCTTGGAGCCGCAGTCAGGGCAGGGGCCCTCCGGGTTCTCCAGGTGGTCAGCACGGAACCGGTGGTTGCAGACGTTGCACTCCACCAAGGGGTCTGTGAACCCCTCCACATGGCCGCTGGCCTCCCACACCCGTGGGTGCATGAGAATGGCCGCGTCCAGGCCAACCACGTCGTCGCGGTCGTGGACCATGGTGCGCCACCAGGCATCTTTCACGTTGCGCTTTAGCTCCACGCCCAGAGGGCCGTAGTCCCAGGTGGAGCCCAGGCCGCCGTAGATTTCACTGGAGGGGAATATGAATCCTCTGCGCTTGGCAAGGGAGACAATTTTGGTCATGTCTGGTTGGGTCACGTAGCGCTGCTGGGCCATAGGTGGGACGACTCCTGGATATGAGGGTGTGCGACAAGTATAGCGTAGGTGCGGAGACGGGTGGGAGCGCATCCCTACTGCCATTGTGAGCAAGAGGGCTAGGTGATAGCCTCCTAGCAGCCCATTATTTGGTACATGTGCCTATGAACCCCATTGCGCGCTGGCTGCTAGGGCGGCGCTTCTATTACGGCTGGGTGGTGACCGGCGCTGCTGGCATGGCCATGTTCAGTGGCGCGCCATTGGCGGTCTCCAGCATCAGCGTATTTGTCATACCCATCTCTGAAGAGTTTGGCTGGACGCGCACGGCTTTTGCGGGAGCCATCAGCCTTGCGAGCCTGGTTGGCGCCATGGTAGGACCCCTCATGGGACGTTGGACTGATAAGTATGGCGGTCGGTTCCTATTGGGTGGCGGTACTGCGGTGGTGGGCTTTGCGATGCTGGGGCTGTCCTTTGTCCACAACCTGGTCCTGTTCTATCTGCTTCTCATTATTGGCCACGGCATGATGATGAGCTTGGAGAATCTGGTGGGAACTACTACCGTCTCCAAGTGGTTTGTGCGACGGAGGGCATTGGCAAATGCACTAGCCATGCTGTCCAGCTGGGCTGGGCTGGGCTGGGCTGGGTCTGTGGCCTGCACTTGCGGCGTTCCTGTTCACCATTGGTGATTGGCGATTGGCCATGCAGGTGATTGGCAGCATTGTGTTGGTATTCAGCCTGGTGCCTATGGTGCTGATAGTGGCGCGACGGCCTGAGGACCTCAACCTTGGCCTTGATGGTGATGCACCGGTGCAACGGACTGATGACGCGACAGGGGCGCTGGTCGTTCAGGCAGACGAACAGGAATGGACTGCACGCCAGGCTCTACGGACCAGGGCCTTCTGGCTGTTGACCTTCGCGTCCATGGCCACGGCCGTCTGCGGCGCGGGACTCGGCGTTCACCGTATCCCTTACTTCACTGAGCGTGGTATGGACCCAGTGTTGGCTGGCCCATTGCTCATCAGCTTTGCTGCGGGCATTGGTGTGGGGGGATTTGCCGCCGCATACCTCAGCACCCGCATGTCTTTACGGAAGGTGTTGGCGCTCCTGATGTTCTTGTGGATGGGGTTAATCGTGGCGTTGCTGAACATCCCCATCAACCCAATCATCTTTGTGTACGCGTTTGCTGAAGGGATGATGCTTGGCGGCTTCCTGGCCATGAACCCTGTGATATACGCCCTTTACTTTGGCCGGGGCTCTTTGGGGACCATCCTGGGCCTGAGCCATCCCATCGTGTTTGGCGCCAACGCCTTTGGCCCCATCTACGCTGCGGTAAGCTACGATGCGACAGCGCAGAGCTATACCATTGCGTTCATGAGCTTTGGCGCGTTCATGGGCGTGTCCGCGCTGCTGGCGCTGTTTGCCAAGCCGCCGAAGCCATTACGCACTGCCGCAGCGCATTAACGACGAGGGCTTACTCCAGCACCCAGCCCTGTTCTGACAGGTCCACCATTACCTGGTCAGGCCCAAAGAACTTCATCTCCACGTTCTTCTCTGCGGCGGCCTCTTCCATGCCCAGTTTGTTGTTGGGGCTGGGCACCGCTCCCGCCCGTTCCACCTGCTCCTGAGCTGGTCCCAGTGCGTCTACCTCAAACCCCAGGTGGTGGATGCCCGTGTAGCGTGGGGAGCCTTCAGTGACCGCAGCCTCCTCCTGTCGCCATTTCAAGATGGCAATGTTGATGTAACCGTCACTGAGGTAGTAGCCCTCAGCAATGTCATTGTCCACTTTGCCAACTTCCTTCAGGCCCAGACCGTCTATGTAGAACCGTGCGGTTGTGTCGGGATCATTGGTAGCGATTGCTATGTGTTTTACCCGTGCCATGG
>JAQBVZ010000244.1 GCA_027625205.1 Chloroflexota bacterium | reverse complement strand
CTCGCCGTCGACTCCGGCATCACGCTATTGGATATGGCCCCGTCCTATGGCGACGGCGAGGCGGAGTCGGTCATTGGCGAGGCCTTTGGTGGCAAGCTGCCGGACGGCATGCGCATCACCACCAAATGTCGCGTGGCCCAGACACTCGTGGGTGAGGTGCCCAAGCTGTTGGAAGAGAGCCTTACTGCTAGCCTGGAGCGCATGCGGCTGGAGCGGGTGGACCTGTTCTTCCTGCACAGCTTTGTTGGAGCTGATGACGATACGGCCAACGACCGTGCCACGCGCCGGTCTGTCCTCCTGGAGGCCGTCATTCCAACCTTTGAAAAGCTCAAGGCACAGGGCCGGATTGGCGGTTGGGGGCTTACAGGCATCGGCATTCCACCTGTGCTCATAGAGCTTCTGGACAGCGGCGTGAAGCCCTCCGCCATGCAGTGCATCGCTAACCTGCTGGACTCGCCTGGCAACCTGAAGCGGTATGACACCCCAGCGATGCCTCGACAGGTCATCGCAGCCGCCAACCGGGCAGGCGTGCCGGTGATGGGCATCCGTGTCGTGCAGGCTGGGGCTCTCACCGACGCGATTGACCGTGAATTGCCGGCTGACCATCCAGAGGTACTGGACTACCACCGCGCCGCTCCTTTTCGAGCGGTTTCCAAGGAGATAGGTGAATCACCCGCGGCCTTAGCTCACCGTTACGCACTCTCGATGGATGGCGTCAGCACGGTGGTACTTGGGGTCAAGAACCGCGCAGAGTTGCAGGAGTGTGTGGAAGCTGCGGAGGCGGGGCGTTTGTCACAAGACCTGACAGCGCGCATTGATGCAGCCGTGAATTAATTAGGGTACGGAATGACGTACATTAACCAACCATGACGATTGAACAGATAATCTCCTGGCTAGAGTCGATGGCCAACCCTGAGTCGGTAAAGGGCATGGCCCGCTTTGGTATTTCCGGCGCTCCCGCTTACGGCGTCTCTTTGCCGGAGCTACGCCAGCTCGATAAAGAAATTGGTAAGGACCATGCTCTTGCACAGCATCTATGGAGCGCAGGGTCCCGCGAGACGCGCATCCTCGCGAGTATGGTGGCCGACCCGGTTGCCATGACTGAGGCGCTGATGGAGGAATGGGTCAAGGATTTCACCGACCGGGAGGTGTGCGACCAGACATGCAGCAATTTGTTTGAGCGCACTCCGTTTGCGTACGCAAAGGCAGTGGAGTGGAGCAAGAGGGATGAAGAGTTTGTAAAGCGGGCCGGGTTCGTTCTCATGGCCCGGCTGGCTGTGGGCAAGAAGGGTGCGACTGAAGAGGCCTTAAATGACCTGTTGCCCCATGTCATCAACGAGGCTGGCGACAACCGGCCCATGGTATGGAAGGCGGTCAATTGGGCGTTGCGTCAGATTGGCAAGCGCTCTCTAATGTTGAATACAGAAGCCATTGAGATGGCTGTGCTCATTCAGGCTTTGGATACGCCCAGCGCCAGATGGATAGCGTCTGATGCCTTGCGGGAGTTGAAGAACTCTGCAGTACAGGAGCGGCTGAAGGCCAAGCGGTGAGCCTCCGCCTTAGCGGGTTGCTTTGCTCGGAGGCGCGCTCATAGTGACGGAGAGGGGAAGGTAGTTCTTCCGGCCCGCCCACCCTGAACGTTTTGTGAAAGAGGCGAGGGTATACCCCTTGCGCACCCCACCAAAGAGGGCTAACGCTCCTTTGGAATCCCTGCAATACGAAGGCCAGATTCTTCACTACATTCAGAATGACGTATAAGGGACGTTCAGAATGGCGTGGGGGATATTAGTCACGCATGTTGACGTATTGCAGCGGAAGCTCCATTTTCATCTCTTTAATGGCAGCGATTGTCTGCTGAAGGTCATCACGCTTCTTCCCTGTAACGCGCAACTCGTCACCCTGGATAGCCACCTGCACCTTGAGCTTGCTACTTTTGACCATCTTAATAATCTGCCTGCCGGTGGCATCATCTATGCCCTGGCGGACAATGACCTCTTGTCGCAGAGTGCCTTTGGTGGCGTTCTGAGCGGTCTTGAAGTCCAGCACATCACTGTCCACACCACGCCGGGTGCAATACGTGTGCAAAAGCTGATGCATTTGCGTCAGCAGCATGTCGTTGTCAGCGGTGACGGTAAGGGTGTTATCAGTGCGCTCAATGCCACACATGCTGCCTTTGAGGTCATACCGTTGCTTGACCTCACGCTCAATGCCGTTAAGCGCGTTATCAAGTTCAGCCATGTCTGTCCGGGAAACGACGTCGAATGAGGGCATTCTGGGTCCCTTCTACGTGGTGTTGGTTATCAACGCCTGTATTTTACCGCTTTTGGATAGGCTTTAGGAGGCTTGCCCACGCACTCCGAACTTCTACGTTCGTTTGACCGTCAGCGAGGCTAGGACGAAAAAGCCCACGGCAAATGCAGCCAGGACGCTCAGTTGCAGCAGTTCATCACCAAGGAAGTTGCCCCTGATCATCAAGTCTTGGAGTGCCTCTACCGCATACGTCAGCGGCAAGCCACGGGCGATGACTTCCAGCTAGCGGTCGTGAGCCGTTTA
>JAQBVZ010000243.1 GCA_027625205.1 Chloroflexota bacterium | reverse complement strand
CCAACGTCCAGGAGCCCAAGGACCTGGCGCAGAAGGGGTTGGAACGCTATCGCGCTGACGGTCGCCTCCCCACTCCAGCCGCAACGCCAAGCCTGGCTGAGCTTCTGGCCACCGCCTCGGCAGGTGACTACGTCGCGCTACAGGCGTACCTCGTGCAATCTCGTGCCGTTGATGAAGCGCTGCAACATCTCCGCCTCGCCATCCTTGAGCGCTTCAACCTTCCTGTCGTCTCCGGCTACGGCCCGCGCTACCTTCATTCCACAGGGCAACTCCACAAAGGCGGCCCACCCACTGGCGTCTTCATCCAGTTGGTTCAAGAGCACGCGGATGAGGTGCCCATCCCCGGCGAACCTTACGGCTTCCGCGTGCTGGCTGAATCACAGGCGCTTGGAGACCTGGAAGCCCTCCGCTCCAGGGACCGCCGAGTCGCCCGTGTAACCCTGAATGCTGACGCCGTGGCTTGTATCAACGCCCAAACCGCCTCATTGAAATAACAAAGAGGTCTCTATGATCCGTGCCGTGCTCTTTGATTTGGACGGTACTCTCGTACAGTCTGAGCGGCTGAAGGCCAACTCTTACGCCCAGGCCGTCCAGCAGGTGTTAGGGCCGGCGGAGCCTGACCTTCGCGCTATTGACGCCTATAAAGAGATTGTCGGCTCTGCGCGGGAGGTTGCGTCCCGGCACATCATGGAACGCCTGGACATTGAGGACAGCCTCCGCCCCTTGATGTCATCGCACAACGCCACGGAGCATGCTCAGGTGCTCACGGACCTCCGCATGCAACTCTACAACGATTTGGTGGCTGACCCTGAAGTGCTTCGGTCCCATCAGTGGCCCCACAACATAAGCCTGTTGCGTATGTCGAGAGAGCAAGGCTGCGCCACAGGGCTGGCAACCATGTCCACGCGGTCAGAGGCGCTCCGTGTCTTGGAAACGCTGGAAATAGCCTCACTTTTTGACGTGGTCCTTGGCCGGGAGGACGTTCAGAACGCCAAGCCTGACCCTGAGATTTACCTCAAAGCCGCCGCACTGCTGAACACGCCTCCTGGTGAGTGCATGGTGATTGAGGACTCACCCGCTGGGGTGCAAGCGGGGCTAAGCGCAGGCATGAACGTCATAGCGGTTGCCACCCCTTTCACGGAGTGCGGCCTGATGGGCGCTCCTGGCATCGACCCACGATGGATTGTTCACGACCCAGAGACTCTCATGCTGACGGTCCGTAAACGCATTGAAGAGCATCAAAGAAGTGAACACCCCACAGAGGAGACGTAACCATGGAACTTGGTATGGTGGGCCTTGGCCGCATGGGCGGCAACATGGCGGAGCGGCTGCATAAGGCTGGCCACCGGGTGGTAGCTTATGACCGAAGTGCGGAAGCCCGTCAGGCTGCTGAGGGCCGTGGGCTGGAAAGCGCCGCCTCCCTTGAGGAGGTGGTGCAAGCTCTCAACGCGCCAAGAGCCGTGTGGGTCATGGTCCCGTCAGGCAAACCCACTGAGGACACGCTGACAAACCTGGCGGGCCTCCTCAGCCCTGGTGACACCATCATTGAAGGCGGCAACTCCAACTACAAAGAGACCATCCGGCGGGGTGAAGACCTCGCCAAACACGGCGTCACCATGGTGGACGCCGGTACCAGTGGCGGCATATGGGGGCTCACGGAAGGTTACAGCCTCATGGTGGGTGGAGAGCGGGATGTCGTCCAACGGCTGGAGCCACTCTTTCACGCGCTGGAGCCCGCTCCTGACAAGGGTTACGGCCACGTGGGGCCGTTGGGCTCTGGACACTTCACCAAAATGGTGCACAACGGCATTGAATACGGCCTCATGCAAGCATATGCAGAGGGCTTTGAGCTCATGCAGGCTAAGAGTGAGTTCAAGTTGGACCTCCATCAAATTGCTGAACTCTGGCGGCACGGGAGCGTCGTTCGCTCCTGGCTGCTGGACCTGACGGCAGCCGCACTGGCAGAGGAGCCGGGCCTGGAAAGCCTTGAGGCGTATGTGGATGACTCAGGTGAGGGCCGCTGGACGGTGGATGAGGCGGTGGCGCTGGCGGTGCCATTGCCAGTCATCACCGCCGCATTGCAGGTGCGGTTCCGCTCCCGCCAGGAGCAGCCCTACAGTGCAAAGATACTGGCCGCCATGCGGAATCAGTTTGGGGGCCACGCCGTGAGGAAGAGCGAATGACCACCAGCGTCGTCATCTTTGGCATCTCTGGTGACCTGGCGCGCCGTAAGCTTGTGCCTGCGCTGTTCACCTTGTACTGCAAGGGCAGTCTGCCGGACGACATACGGATTATCGGCTTTGCCCGCTCAGATTACTCTGACAATGCGTGCAGGCTTCATATGTGGGAGGGGGCTCAAGAACTGGGTGAACTCTCGACGCGTGAAGATGATTGGGCGCGCTTCTCAGAGCGAGTTTTCTTTGTGCGGGGCGACCTCAATGACTCGGAGGCGTTGGGCAGGCTGCGAGAGCGGCTGGAGGAGTTTGAAGAAGGCGCAACGGAGGCCAACCGGCTCTACTACTTATCCATCGCGCCTTCCCTCTACGGGACTGCAGTCAC
>JAQBVZ010000242.1 GCA_027625205.1 Chloroflexota bacterium | reverse complement strand
TTCCAACGCCGAGCAACTGAGCGCGCTGTCCAGCCAATTCAACGAATTTGAAAAGTTTGTGAAGATGCATGAGGCGGGTGAGGAGAACACCATTTTCCCCGCTATTGCCGCCAAGGTACCATCCTTGTGCCTGCGTATGACCTTGACCACCGCTCCAATGACGGCGTGATTGATGAGGTCAAGTCAGCTTTGCAAGCCAAGGATGCCAAGCTGGCGTACCGCCAGGCCGTAGCGCTGAATTCCACCATGTCGCTTCACCTGGTCAAAGAGGAGCAAGACCTCTACGCCGTTGGTGGAGAACACCTGTCACCCCCTGAGCAGGGGGCGCTCATTGGTCAGACCAGTGCCAAGATACCTAAGGAAGAGATGCCCTGGGGCGTGGCGTATATGTTTTCACGCATGGATACTCAGAGCCGGGTTGGCATGCTCAAGGCCATGCAGCCGGGAATGCCGCCAGAGGCGTTCAAGGGAATCGGCGGGATAGTTGCGGGGGCAATTGGCGCTGATGGGTGGGCAGAGGTCGTTCAGCAGGTGCCGGAGTTGGCGTAGCCGTTACTGCAACACTGCCAGTAGCGCTTCCTCAAGCTCTTGGGCGGTCGCGTAGCCCTCAAAGCGGGCGGTCACAATGCCGTCGCGGTCTGTGATGAAAGCCCAGGACTCATTTTTCCAATGGGGCACGTCTGATATCCCCCATTCATCCACTACCGGTGTGATGCGGCCGTTGTTCAGGTCCCCGCCTATCTCATCGGGGTTGTCATAGACCTCCACGTGAATGAAGAAGGCCACTTCCTTGTATTGCTCCTTCAACCCCTGCAACGTCTCCACCTCAGGCCCGCATGTGGGGCTTGTGCAGTAGGCGGGTGAGGCAAATACGATGAGCGCAGGCGCCTGGCTGGTCACAGCCCGCTCAATAGTATTGAGGTAAAGCTCAGGGTCTGGAGCCCAGGCCGTAGTTAATTGCTGGATATCATCTACGTCCAATAGCGTCTTATTGCGGCTGTGGGGAGCGGCCTGCCCTATGTCCACAACAGGGCTGGTCTCTGCAACTGTTAACGGTAGGAAGACGTGATTATTGGCCCCGTCCTCACCAACCACCTCAATGTCCAGCATCCAACTTCCGACCTTGTCAAAGCGCAGCTCAGTCACATAGTTCCCGCGGGTGCCGTAGGGCCACTGATAGTACGTTGCCTGAGTAACTGCGAACGGCGGCTCCACAACATTGCCGTTTGGGGCGTAGTAGCTGGAGACCGTGGCCTCCTTCACCTCAATGAGCGCTTTGCTGGAGTGCAGCACAAACGCGACGCGCTGAGTACCCGTTCGTAGCACCCCGGTGGCTAAAAGGGCTTGTAGGTCGTTGCCGTCCTCGCTAACCACGGGTTGTGTGGCAGGCGTACCCGTTCCGTCCGTCGCGCCGCACGCGATGGTGGCCAATGACAGCACCATGAGCGCCGCCAGTAAAGGCAACCACAAACGGGGTTTCCTCATCTTCAACATCTGGTTCCTTCTATCTTTGTACGGGCTTGTTACGGGCCCTCTGCGTATGCGCCAAATGTGAAGGCGAACAGCGCAAAGCCCTCTGATTTGGCGCTGAGGTCCAGCTCATGTCCGCCAAAGTCAGGCAGCTCCACCACCTGGTACATCCTTGGTTCATCCACCACAAAATAGCTGCGCCCGCCCTCCACTATCACGTCCGCGCCCGCCTCATTGGCCTTCAGTGAGTTGCCGTCCATCGTCACCTCTACCTCGAAGGGCTCCGTGGTCTGGTAGGGATTGATGACTGCATTGACACTGGCTGCATAGAACTTCAGAGCTACAAAGTCTTCAAAGGTCTCAGTGCGACGTGCGTGGATGACGCTTTCCGTGCCGTTCAGCCAAGGCCCCTGCAGGTAGAAGAAGTGGTTTTTGTGGTCAAAATTGTCGATGTAGGTTGTGACCGCATCGGTCGCAGCATAATAGGCAGGGTCGGCAACATACTGGCCGTTAATGGTGAAATTGCGGAGGGTGCCTCCGTAGAGTTCACGGGTGATGCGGGTATTAAGGTCCCCGCTGCCGTAGGCCCTGGAGTCGAACTCCGGGCCAGGGTCAGTACCGGCCTCAATGCCGCTCAGGTCTGCGCCTGCCTCAATCAGTAGCTTGCGGATCTCCGCTTCCGCCTCGTCATATGCGCCTTCACCCAGGTGGGTGTATCGCACCACTCCATTGGCGTCCGTCAGGTACTTAGCGGGCCAGGCGTTGTTCTCATAGTTTCGCCACGTTTCGAACTCATTATCTTGGGCCACGGGATACTCAATGCCATGCTCCTCCGTGGCGCGTATTACATTCTCTCTGTCCTTCTCAAACTCAAACTCCGGCGTGTGGACTCCAACAATGACCAGCCCCTTGTCCGCGTACTTAGCGTTCCAATCGACAAGGTAGGGGAACGTGCGGATGCAGTTCACGCAGGTGTACGTCCAAAAGTCCACCAGGACCACCTTGCCGCGGAGGTCAGACATAACCAGCGGTTCTGAGTTGATCCAGCTTGCGTTGCCTTCAAACTCAGGCGCCAGATTGCCAACCTTGC
>JAQBVZ010000241.1 GCA_027625205.1 Chloroflexota bacterium | reverse complement strand
GCCATTGAATGTGGCGACGACATCGTGGTCGTAGACGCTGGCGTCCTGTTTCCTCAGGAGGACATGCTTGGGGTGGACCTGGTCCTTCCTGACATCACCTATCTGAAAGAGCATAGGGACAAAGTCCGGGCCATCCTGATAACTCACGGCCATGAGGACCACACGGGCGCGCTTCCCTACGTGCTACGGGACCTGAACGTGCCGGTGTACGCGCCGCCGTTGGCCTATTCCCTGATTGAGGTCAAGCTGCGGGAGCATCGTACGCTTCGTGGTCACGACCTCCATGAGGTTGACGCAGGGGACGTCATCCAACTAGGAAACATCTCCGCTGAATTCGTTCAGATGTGCCACAGCATTCCTGATGCCTGCGCCATTGCGCTGCGTACGCCTGCAGGCCTTGTCCTGCATACGGGCGACTTCAAAATTGACCACACGCCGGTTGGCGGCAAGAAGGTAGACCTGCAACGGTTGGGGGAGCTTGGGAAAGAGGGCGTGATGCTCTTGCTCTCAGACTCCACCTATGCGGAGGTCCCTGGCTACACGCCCTCAGAACAGGTTGTAAGTACGGCTTTGGACCAGGCCATTGGTGAGGCCAAGGGCCGGGTTATTCTGGCTACCTTTGCATCGCTCATTGCGCGGGTCCAGCAGGTGGTGGACGCGGCGGTAAAGCATGGTCGCAAAGTGGCGCCTGTGGGCCGCAGCATGGTGGACAACGTGAGCATGGCTATCGCGCAGGGGTACATCAAGGCCCCGCCGGGTACGGTTGTGGACTATAAGACGCTACGTAACCTGCCCCCTGAGCGGCAGGTGATTGTGACCACGGGCAGCCAGGGGGAACCCACATCGGTACTTGTGCGCATTGCCAACAAGGACCACCACGAGATAGCCATCAGGCCTGGAGACACGGTCATTGTGTCCGCTTCACCCATTCCAGGCAATGAGCTGGTGGTCTCACGCACGATAGACAACCTCCACCGCCAGGGGGCAAACGTCCTTCACGGCCGGACAGCGCTGGTACACGTCCATGGGCACGCCAGCCAGGAGGAGCTCAAGACCGTGCTCAACCTAGTGAAACCGCAGTACTTTGTGCCTATTCATGGTGAGTACCGGATGCTGGTGGCCCACGCTGAACTGGCGAAGGCCGTTGGCATTTTGCCTGAGAATGTGTTCATCTTGGAGGACGGAGACATCCTTGGGATGTCGAAGAACTGGGCGGAGGTGGTGGACCACATAGACGCGGGTCACATCTACGTTGATGGGCTGCGACAGTGGGATATGAAAAGCGTTGTGCTCAGGGACCGTCGCGCGTTGTCCAGAGAGGGCTTTGTGGTGGTGGTGGTGCCGTTTAATCGCTCCAGCGGCAAGGTTATTGGCAAGCTAGAAGTGGTCTCCAGCGGCTTTGTTGATGCGTCAGAGACGGCAGAGCTTGTGGAGAGCAGCGCGGCACTGGTGCATAAAAGCCTGGACCACAACGAGGGCAAGCCCATGGAGTGGAGCTACATTCAATCCAAGGTGCGTGAGGTGCTGGGGTCTTACCTTCACAAGCAGACTGGGCGGCGGCCCATGATAATCCCGGTGGCAGTGGAGGTCTAAACCATGAACCTCCTGCGTCGGTTTCAAGCCAAAAAGGACTCTCAAGAGGCCAATGATGCCTCAGAACATCCCTCTGGAGAGTGGGATGAGGCTGAGGAAGAGATTATCGAGGCGGCCGTTGTGGAGCCCATCTCCCGCATTAGCATGAGTCAACGCCTGCGCAAGCTGCCCTTCTCATGGCTCTTCATGACGGGCGGCGGCCGCGGTGTGGCAGTGGCTATAGCGACAATGATTGCCGCTGTGACGTACTTCCGCCCCGCCTGGCTGTCCACTCCATTCCGCATTCTGGGAGAGGCGGTGCTGGATGCCTTTGGCCTGGGGGCGGTCCCATTCCTGCTCTGGGTAGCGGTATTCCTGCTACTGTTCTACTATCGGCTGGGAACGCTGGTCCGGCGCTGGCGGCTGGTGCTGGGCAGCGCCGCACTGATAGTGGCTGGCCAAGGCGCGCTAGCTTACTTTGATAGGCCATTGCTGTGGCTTAACGACGCCAACTGGGGCGGCGACTTTGGAAAGCTTGTCCACGGGAGCATTGGGTACCAGAGTTCCCTACGCGTGGGGCTCATAGCGGCCCTCGGGATTTGGGTCCTTGCCCCCCATAAGTCTTTGTTCTTTGTCAGGGGTATAAGCAAGGCGGTGGCGTGGGTCGTTACCGGCATTCCCCACGGGTTCGGCCTGATTCGAAACAGGGACACTGACAAGGACGAGGTGGTTGAAGAAAAGCGAGCGCCTCGCGAAAAGCCGCCGAAGGTGAAGCGCGCTGCAAGGCAGCCAAAACCGCAGGTTGCGAGTGCTGTTGCCGACGAGCATCTGGACGGTGAAGAGATGGTCTCCCAGCTTGATAGGCTCTTTGCCATTGAGCGGCTGAAGGAGGAGGAGACCAAGGAGCGAGAGCGTGCCTTGGAGAAGGAATGGGAGGCCGCTCACCCACAACCGCTGCCACCTCCGCCTCCCCCTCGCCGAGACCCGCCGCTCAAGGC
>JAQBVZ010000240.1 GCA_027625205.1 Chloroflexota bacterium | reverse complement strand
CAATGGCACGCCGCATCTCTTGCTGGTCTACGGTATGAACGTCTTTAGCTCGCTCGTTTGACTTCCAGGGACTCCCCTGGGGCCAAAGCCACGCGCCGGACGTTGATACCCAGCTTAAGCAGCCAATAGCCGAGGGTAGCCTTGCTGACATCCAGAGAGTGGGCAGTGGCTGAAAGGCCCTGCTCATTGATCAACTCCGGAAGCAGTCGCTCCAACGGCTGGTGAAAACGGTCTTCCACCAGCTGCATTAGTCGGGTTTTTCGCGCCATGCGACACCCTCCTCCTACAGTATTCCGTATTTACGGACGGATTAAATTAGCACTTATATAAATTATTGTCAAGCTAACGCCTAACCGAACAACTAGCTGTAGTATAAAAATGCACCTAGTAGTTTTCTTAAACTTTTCTTATATTTGTCTAGAACACCCCTTTTAGCAAGGCCCACCATGGTATCCTGACTGGCCCACAAACACCGTCTCAACCCCTCAGACCGGTCTTCCGACCTCCCAGGAGATTTTCGTGGCTGGTGAGCTAGTAACCTTCCTGACAGCAATGACCCCTATAGGTGAACTCAGGGCATCCATCCCCCTGGGAATCCTGACGTTTGATCTCTCATGGCCACTGGTGCTTCTAATCTCCATTGCGGGAAATCTGGTCCCTGTCCCTTTCATTATCTTGGGCCTGCGACGGACAGGCCGGTGGCTGGAGAGTTTCCCCAATCCCGCTGGAAGGTTCTTGCTGTGGCGGAGCGCCCGGTTGGAGGCACAGTTGGCCGGGAGCATCAGCCGGTACGGCCCCATGGCTATTGTGCTTATCGTGGCCATTCCCCTACCTATGACGGGGGCATGGACCGGGTCATTGGCGGTATGGGCGTTAAAAGTGCCACTGCGCCAGGGGCTTCCGGCAATAGCAGCAGGGGTCGTTATCGCTGGTGTGGTAGTAACAGCCCTGACTCTCGCCGGAGTAGGTGTCGTGAAGCTCTTCTCCTAGGCAGGCTAATAATTGCGCACGCCCTTAGGAGTAGAATGGAAGAAGGCACCGGAAGATGAGAGGGAATGATGGAGATATGGGACCGCACGCGGAGAAATCACGGCTTGGAGCACGCCACCATCACCATCATGATGGAGCGTGGCACCGCCGCAGGACTGATAGGCGGCAACTCCATCCCTGACGGTTTCTTTGTCTTTGGCAACGTCGACACCAGCGCGATTGAGGTCGCAGCCGCAGAGGCGTTAGACCGTATGGGGCGTGGTGAAGGGACACTTGCCGTCTCCCCTTTTTGCGGCACCAACATCGTGGTAGCAGCGGCACTGGCAAGTATGGGAGCGGTCCTCGCGCTTCAGACTGCGGGCCGAGGCCCAAGCGGATGGTCCAGGGCCTTCTCCAACGCAATGCTCGGATTGTTCCTCTCCAGGCCCATGGGCCGCTGGGTCCAGCGCCGTTACACTACTTCACCTAACGTCTCGGGCATGAGCATCAAAAAGGTGTCCGCCTTCAAGCTCGGCAAGCTCACCATCCACAAGGTGTCGACTGCCTTTGACCAAGGCGACGCAGCGTAGGCATCGTCCGCTAGCGCCCCTTGAATTCTGGCTGGCGCTTCTCCACAAAGGCCGTATAGCCCTCAACCCGGTCCTCGGTTTTGCCCAATATCTCTGAGCACTCTTGTTCATACTTCAGGCCAGAGTCCAAGTCTGTCTCAACGCCCACGTTCACGGCTGATTTGATAAGGCGTACAGAAATGGGGGCCTGCTGTAAAAGCTCCTGCGCCATCTCCCCTGCCCACGCCATGACCTCCGGACCTGGAACCACCTGATTGACCAGACCCCAGGCCAGCGCCTCGGTTGCCGTGATGAACCGTGCCAACAGCATCATCTCCTTGGCCCTTGCGGCGCCAATAAGCCGTGGCAGGCGTTGTGTCCCGCCAGCGCCGGGCAGAATGCCTAGACGCACTTCGGGTAGAGCAAAAGTCGCCTCCTCTGCCGCTATGCGGAAGTCGCAGGCCATGGCCAGTTCGCAACCGCCACCAGCCGCCACGCCGTTCACCGCAGCAATGAATATGGCATCCATGCGCTCCAACCGCCGATAAAGCGAGGAAATGGGCGTCGCGGAGCCCTGCACCGCCACATCCCCAAGATGCTCTGCCCGTTCCTTGATGTCAGCGCCAGCGCAGAATGCGCGGCCTTCGCCAGTGACAATGACCACACGGACGGATGTGTCTGCCTCAATGAGGTCCACCACCTGCTCAAAGTCCTGGATAAGCTGGCGGCTTATGGCATTCAGGCGGTCTGGCCTGTTCAGCGTGACCGTTGCAACGCCGTCTCCAGCTTCATACCGGATTGTCTCAAAAGTGGTTTCTGCCATGAATCGCTCCTCATATATATGTCGGGAATTAACGGAAATCGAGTCTATCATGACCGTGTGTGGGTTGACGGAGCTACGGCTCCTACCTATAGTCGAAGGTGCCCCGCGCGTCCCAGTAGCTCAGTTGGATAGAGCAGCTGCCTTCTAAGCAGCGGGTCACAGGTTCGAATCCTGTCTGGGACGCCATTTTCGCAATACCAACGTGGATA
>JAQBVZ010000239.1 GCA_027625205.1 Chloroflexota bacterium | reverse complement strand
AAGTCCCACTGCACGGGCAGATGCCCGTCTGCCATCAGCAACTCCGGCGCATAGCCCAGAGCCGTCCAATCCACATCGGCGGGTCCGGCAATCAAGCCCCGGTCTGCCAATGCCAGGATGGAGCCCGCGGACCCCTGCACTAGGTCAGTCTCGTAATTGTTGGTCTCTGCCTGAGCGGCGATGCGCGCTGTCATCTCCGGTGTGTTGGCCAGTTGTGCCTCCACCGCAATGCCAGGAAAGCGTTCCGCAAAGGGGCCGTTGGCCAGGTCAGCATAGGTGCTGTCGAAGGACATGATGGCTAGCTTGCCCTCCACCTTGGCTGCATCGTAGAGCTGAGCAATGGCGTCTGTGGTGGGTGTTGCTTGGAAGATGGGCGTGGACGTAGGTGCGGGGTCAGTGTCACACGCGGCCAGGATGACAGCGGCCATGGCAAGGATAGGGGCCAAGAGCCACCGGGGGGTCGCTTTCCTGTTAGGCAAGGCGGATTCCTTTATTGTGCGATGGGGAAGATATCGTGAGACGGCGCGTGGTCACGTTTCCAGACCATGATGTTGCGGCTGAACGTAATGACCACCTTCCCCTCTTGCTGGAGACCCCTGGTCTTCACCGTAACGATGCCCTGGGCGGGCCGAGACTTGGACTCCCGCGTACCCAGTACTTCAGTCTCGGAATAGAGCGTATCCCCCGCGAACACAGGGTGGGGCAGTCGTACCTCATCCCATCCCAGGTTAACGCCGTTCTGGCTGACGTCCTGCACGGTTAGTCCTGTGATAACGGCAATGGTCAGGAGGCTGTTGACCAGCGGTTTGCCAAACTCCGTGTGCTTGGCGTATTCATCATTGAAGTGTATCTGGTTGGGGTTGTTGGTCAGCAGTGTGAACCAGATGTTGTCGTTTTCTGTGATTGTTCTGCCCATACTGCTGCGGTAGATGTCACCAACCTCAAAGTCCTCAAAGAAACGTCCTTCCCAACCAACCTTGACTGCCATGTGACCACCTTGTGTGTAGTGCGTGAAGTACGACTGAAAACGATACCTACGTCCCAGCGAGAGCGCAAGGATGAAGACCAACGTTGGTCTAATACGACCTTGGCAGACCCAGGACGTTCTGCGCTAGGTATGCCAGTACAAGGTTATTGTTGATGGGGGCCACCATATACAGACGGCTCTCCCTGAACTTGCGCTCCACGTCATACTCCACCGCAAAGCCGTAGCCGCCGTGGGTATCCAGGCACACATTGGCCGCCTCCCATGACGCTTCAGATGCCAGGAGCTTGGCCATATTGGCTTCCGGCCCGCACTTCTGCCCGCTGTCAAAGAGCGCTGCCGCCTTCCACCGCACCTGGTCTGCCGCTTCAATATGCGCATACGCCTTGGCAATGGGGAATTGCACTCCCTGATTGGCGCCAATGGGCCTGCCAAAGACCTCACGTTGGTTGGCGTAATTCACCGCTTTTTCAACAAACCAGCGGCCATCACCAACAGACTCAGCGGCAATAAGAATGCGCTCCGCGTTCCAGGAGTCAATGATATAGCGGAAGCCCTTGCCCTCTTCACCAATGAGGTTCTCAGCAGGCACCTCCAGGTCATCAAAGAAGACTACGTTGGTGTGGTGGTTAATCATCATGTCCAGCGGCTGGATCTGAATGGACTTGCCCGCCTCCCGCATGTCCACAATGAACGTGGAGAGGCCCATAGTCCTGTCGGTCAGCTCGTCGTAAGGCGTGGTGCGGGCCAGCAGCAGCATGATGTCTGACTGTCGTGCACGGGACGTGAAAATCTTCTGTCCGTTGATTACGTAGCGGTCGCCTTTGCGCACCGCCGTAGTCTCAATGCGCGTGGTCTCGGAACCAGCGTTAGGCTCGGTCACGCCAAAGGCCTGCAGGCGGAGTTCACCGCTGGCAATCTTGGGCAGATAGCGCTGCTTCTGCTCATCGCTCCCATGCCGCAGCAGGATGCCCATGATGTACATCTGCGCGTGGCAAACCCCAGCGTTGCCGCCGGAGCGGTTGATCTCTTCTAAGATGACGCTGGCCTCGGCAATGCCCAGGCCGCCGCCTCCGTATTGCTCTGGGATGAGCGCCGCTAGCCAGCCAAGGTCGGTCAGTTCTTTAACAAAGGCCTCGGGGTATTCACGGCGCTGGTCCAGGTCTCGCCAGTATTCACCTGGGTACTTAGCGCACACCTCACGGACAGCGCTCCTGATGGATTCAGTAGTCTCTGACGTCTGCATAGTCTCTGGGTTTCCTTTGGCCGGGGACTCGGGTTTTGCCCGCTTGGAGCCTAGTGTGGGTCCTGTGACTGTGTCAAGGCGCACCTAGCCCACTACACAGGCAACGGTCTGCTTTGCTACACTCTCCACGTATGTTTTCCAAAGTCCTCATTGCTAACCGTGGTGAAATTGCCTGTAGGGTCATCAGCACCTGTAAGCGGCTGGGTATAACCACGGCCGCTGTCTACTCTGACGCCGATGAAGGTGCGCTGCACGTTCAGATGGCGGATGAGGCGTATCGCATTGGCAAGGCCCCGGCTTCAGAGAGCTACCTTCGTATCGACCGTATTGTCAGCGCAGCAAAACGGGACAA
>JAQBVZ010000238.1 GCA_027625205.1 Chloroflexota bacterium | reverse complement strand
TCGCCTGCCCAACGGCGAATCCCTTGTTACGCCGCCCTCCCATTGCCCCATTTGCAGCACACGCTTGAAACCGCTGGACCTGATGCCGGTGCTCAGTTACTTATGGCTGCGCGGCAAGTGTCGTTACTGTGGGGCTCACATCCCAGGAAGGCTAGTGGTGGTGGAGGTCGTAGTGGGGGCGCTCTTCCTGGCGGTGTACCTCCAGTTTGGCTTGAGCGTGGCAGCTGTGGTCATCGCCACCATCACCTCGTTTCTACTGGCCGTGGCCATCATAGATCTGGAGCACCGACTAATCCTCAACAAAATGGTGACTCCTGCCGCCGTGGCAGCCTTGGCTCTGGCCCCCTTCTGGCCCTCCATGGGTATCACCCGTACATTCTTTGGCAATTCGGGAATGATGGGGTCTCTAGCCAACTCAGCATTGGCTGGTGTAGGAGCGTTCCTCTTTTTCCTTATCATCTTCCTGATATATCCCGGTGGCATGGGCGAGGGCGACTGGAAATTGGCAGGGGTACTCGGCCTGCTGGTGGGGTACCCTGCAATCCTGGTGGCTATCTGGCTATCAACGGTGATAGCTGGAGCGTTGGCGGTGCTCCTGCTTCTGCTACGGGTCAGAGGGCACAAAGACGCCTTGCCATTTGGGCCGTTCTTAGCCGGAGGGGCCTATGTGGTGCTCCTCGCGCTGTCCACGCTGCTGGATTGGTATGACGAAGTGACAGAAGCTATTGCAGGGATGCTCCCCTTTTAAGTAAGCCGGATAGGCTAAGCCTTGGCGGGCACGGCGTACTGACGCTCCATTTCCATAAAGCGGTCCAAGTCCAGCGTGGCGGTGATGGCCTTACGCAGCTTCACGCCGTTACCGTCCGCGTATTCAGCCATGGCCCCAGTGTCCAGCAGTTCCCGCATGAAGCCGGTGAGAGCCGTGTGGAGTGAAAACATGGGTCCTCGATGAATCTGTACCTTGAACCCCAGTCGCTGAGCATCAGAGACAGGCAGTTCACCGTTGTACATTCGAGGTACATCGCGTAGCTCTTTTTCGTAGGTCTCAAGGTCATTCAGCCCTTGGATGCCGTCTACAAATACGAGGTCTGCGCCAGCCTCGCGATATGCGCGACACCGCCGTACGGTGTCTTCCCATCCGTTGACCACCAACGCGTCTGACCGGGCGATGATGACAAAGTCATGGTCTGTTCGTGCGTCCACGGCGGAGCGTATCTTTTGTACCGCCTCCTCCATGGGTATGACCTCCTTGCCCGCAAAGAAGCCGCACCGCTTGGGGGTCACCTGGTCCTCAATGTGGACGCCTGCCACTCCGGCGCGCTCGTAGTCACGGATGGTCCGCCATGCGTTGAGCGGGTTGCCGTAAGCGGTATCTGCGTCCGCTATCACCGGCACGTTCACTGCTTGGGCAATGTAGGTTGCATTTTCAATCATTTCAGTCTGAGTGAGCAGGCCAATGTCAGGCACGCCCTTTGACATGGAGACGCCAAACCCCGACATGTAGATGGCCTTGAACCCCACCTCTTGACCAACGCGTGCCGCAAAGGCATCGTAGGTGAAGGGGGCCAGCAGCACCTGATCCCCCTTCAGGAGTTCACGTAGCTGTGCGGTTGCTTTCATTGTGTCCCTCCTCGTAATAAATCGGTACGCTACGACCCCGAAAGCTTCTGGCGCTGGGGCTGTTGAGGGAGTGTCCCTGCCTTCACCGGCCATCCTCCACCTTCGCGCTCAAACTCCTCCCGCCAGTCCTCTGCCTTGTCCTGGGGTACGAAGCCCAGCACCTCCTTGGGGTGCTCTATATCCATGAGGTTCCATTTGAGGTCAGACGTGACGAAGAATGCGTCGTAGCGAAGGCTGTCCGGCGCGTCGATGCAGCGCTGGACTACCTGTGCTGCGTCTCTGGTGGTGGCCCAGTTGGCAAAGCGCCGCGTGTTGGCCAGAGGGTTGTCCTCTTTCATGATGGCCGCAAATCGCAGGCATAGGACGGAGAGTCCCAGCACGTCAGAGTAATAGCGGCCCAGGGCCTCTCCAAAGACCTTGCTCACTGCGTACAGGCTTGATGGGCGCGGAGGTTGGTCCACCGTGATGCGCTTGTAGTCCGCGGGCACTTCTTCATACCGGCCTTCCACTAGCGCTGTGTAAGGCTCCTCAGTCTCATATTGCCAGACCACCTGATTGGAACTGGCGTAGACCACCCGGGTTGCACCGTTTGCCCTTGCTGCTTCAAATACGTTGTATGTAGCCGTGATGTTGTTGGGCAGCACCTCCTCCCACGGAGTGGTGAAACGGGCCATGGCGGCCAGGTGAATGATGACGTCTTGGCCTGCCAGGGCCGCTTTTGTGGCCTCAAAGTCTGACAGGTCAACCACGGTAGTGTTGGGACGGTCGGAAGGTGCCCGGTCAACGCCTGAAAGGGTGTACTTATCAGGCTGGGCGGCAAGCCGGTCCCAGGCGGCTCCGCCTATGAGGCCAGCCGCACCGGTTATGAGGACTTTCAATGGGGGCATGGGTATCCTCGCATCGTGTTGAAGTGGCCGCTATTGTATGCCGGAAAAGCCTCTAGCGCGACGCCTCCAGCACTGAGAGCATCTGCCAGGTAAAA
>JAQBVZ010000237.1 GCA_027625205.1 Chloroflexota bacterium | reverse complement strand
CCGCCGCAATGATGGCCGCTCCCGCCGACTTATACCACCGGGATGAAATATCCATAACTCAAACCTCCCTGCGGCTCAATGCCGCTCACCACGCTTGGCGTCCAAGTACGACTGAAGCATCACCGACGCTGCCACCGCATCCTGGGCCGTCCGGCGGAGCTCCAGGCTTCGTTTACGGCTACTCCGCCCACCTGAAGCCGCTCTCAGCAACCTGTCCGCCTCTACCGAGCTATACCGCTCGTCCCAAGTCTCGACCGCCACGGACACCTTACTCTTCAATTTATCCACGAAGGCTGCCGTTTCTTGAGCCTGGGGCCCCATGGTCCCGTCCAAGGAGAACGGCATGCCCACAACAATGACATCAACATCTCTTGATGTGGCGTAGCGCTCTATGGTCTCCCACAAGTTAGCCACCACACTCCGGTCTATGACCTCCACCGGGACTGCCAGGCCATCTTCAACAGATCCAACGGCAACCCCAATCCGCCGTTCACCCACGTCCAACCCCAAAGCTCGCAGGGTCAGCCTCCCTTGGACTTGATAAAGTCCGCTGCTGTACGGAGCGCCTCGGCCAGCTTACCTGGCTCACGTCCACCGGCCTGGGCAACGTCAGGACGCCCTCCACCACCACCGCCAATCACCGGTGCTGCCGCCTTGACGGTTTCACCAGCGTGATAGCCTTTGGCCACTAGGTCTTGGGTGACCATGACCACAAGGTTTGGCTTGTCATTCACTATGCCTCCAAGGGCAACAATGCCACTCCCCAGCTTGTCTCGGAGCCAATCACCCATCTCCCGCAGGGCCTCCACGCTGGAAGCCTCCACTTCAACAACCAGCGCCTTAATGCCATTCAAGTCTTGTACCTTGGCAAGCAGCTCTTCAGCCTGACGGCGTGAGCCCTCCCGTTGGGAACTGGCAGCCACTTTTCGTGACAGCTCCACCTCTTCCAGCAGAGCGTCAACGCGCTGGGGCAATTCAGCAGGGGCAGCGTGGAGCTTACCAGCGGCCGCTTCCAACAAGGCCAGGCGTTGAGCGACAAAGTCCTCAGCGCCACGTCCGGTAACAGCCTCAATACGCCGCATCCCGGTGCCTATGCCGCTCTCACCCGTCACGTGGACATAGCCAAGGTCACCACTGCGGTCCACATGAGTGCCTCCACAGACCTCAAAGCTGAAAGGCGTTTCCTGGCCCACTTTGACGACACGGACGCGGTCTCCGTACTGCTCACCAAAGAAGGCCAGTGCGCCCTCTTTCACCGCGTCCCTATACGTAGTCTCCCCTTTACCCACCGTAAGGTTCTCACGGACGGCCTCATTCACCATGTGCTGGACCTGTTGGAGCTCCTCAGGGGTCACACCCGCAACGTGAGTGAAGTCAAACCGAAGCCGGTCAGGCGTCACCAGAGAGCCCGCTTGTCGAACGTGGGCGCCAAGCACCTGGCGGAGGGCCGCGTGGAGCATGTGGGTGGCTGTGTGATTGCGCGCAATGTCATGCCGTCGCTCCAGGTCCACCGCTGCATGGACGGTATCGCCAACAGCAATGCGCCCCTCTTCCACCAAGGCCGTATGTACAATAAGGTCTTTCACCGGTTTCTGGGTATCTGAGACCTTGAGTTTGCCGCCTTGGGCCTGGAGCACACCGGTGTCGCCCACCTGTCCGCCGCCCTCGGGATAGAAGGGGGTCTCCCGCAAGACCACCTCGACAGTCGCGCCCTGAGACGCCTCTTCAACCGGCTGGCCGTCCACAAGCATGCCGACGATGACGCTGTCCGCCTCAAGCTGTTCATAGCCAAGGAATGCAGTCGCGTCCGCACCAAGAGCGTCATAGGTGCGGTGGAGGTCGCGCCCTCCGCCAAAGCGTGCCGCCGCACGACCGCGCTCCCGTTGCGCTTCCATCTCAGCGTTGAAGCCGTCCACGTCCACGCCAAGACCGTGCTCCTGGGCGATTTCCTGCGTCAACTCAAGCGGGAAGCCATAGGAGTCGTATAGAAAGAATGCCTCTGTTCCGGTGATGGCCTTGGCGAGAACTTTTACCCCACTGGGATCTTTTAAGAGTTCTGTCAACTTGTCACGGACGTTCTCTGACACACGGTCTCCTAATGCAACAGCAACATCAGCGCCGTTGACGGCTGCCAGATGGAGAGGCACTAGTTCTTGCTCAAGCAGCGGCATGCCAATGTCGATAGCCTGCTGAAAGCGTTCCTCTTCAAGCTCCAATGCCCGGAGAATGAACTTCTTACGCTCAGCCAACTCAGGGTAATGAACGCTCATCCGGTCGATGACAGTCTCCGACATGTGCCCCATGTAGGGTTCTTTAATGCCGAGCTTTCGCGCGTAGCGGATGCCCCTGCGGATGACGCTTCGCAGCACGTAGCTACGGCCCTCATTCCCAGGCACCACACCGTCTGCAATCAGAAACGTTGCGCTCCGGGCATGCTCTGCCACCACACGCAAGGCAACATCTGTGCTTTCATCTTGGCCGTAAGCAACGTCAGCCAACTCCACAGCACGGTCAAGGATGGGCCTGAGGAGGTCCGTCTCATAGAGGGACGCCGCGCCCTGCTGGATAAGGGCCGCCCGCTCCAGACCCATGCCGGTGTCTATGTT
>JAQBVZ010000236.1 GCA_027625205.1 Chloroflexota bacterium | reverse complement strand
CACCTCTTCAGTGACCACGGCTAGCATGACCACGCCAAAGAGCATGGGGAAGTGCACAATGCTGAACACATCGCGAGCCGCCTTCGTTAGTTGGACCCCGGCCATCCCCTCTAGTGCGCTATCTAGCTGAGGCTTTGCGATGGTGAAATAACTCCACCAATAGCCAAATGTAACCAAGACGGACAACACGGCTGCGTATAGCAACGTTGAACTCCACTCTGTTCCGCTGAGGCCCACGGCAGCAACAATCAACGTTTCGCCAAGCGCAATGATTACGAACAACGCATGTCGTTCGCTGAAATGCTCAGGGTGCACATTCCAACCACCTTGAGCCCCACCAATCAGCGCGGCAACTATATCCAGCAATACGGCGATGCCCCAAAGCCAGTACTGCATGTCACTGCCAATGATCGCGCCAAGGATTACCGCAATCAGCCCGCCGATGGATGCAGTACCGAAACGGAAGACCGCGCTTCTCTGTGCGGTGTCTGTCCAGGAGACTGCCGCATGGAGCGTGAGATCTACAACCCGCACCGCAACGTACGGAATTGCAAAAGCCAACTCGCGACCATGGAATGCGTCAGGTAATGCGGCCGACATGAAGAACGCGATTCCTGTCGCCACAAGCGCGGGAATAATCACAAGGTGGTGGGTAGTGTCAGCGGCATTGAGCGTCCAGGTGAACTGCGTCCAAGCCCACCAAACGAGCCAGAACACCAGCACCGCCTGACCAAGGGTGGTCCACGTTATGCCATGGTGCAGCAGACTAACCACTTGTGTGACGGCGAACACGAACACGAGGTCGAAAAATAGCTCAATAAATGTAACGCGCTGATCGTGAGGACCGACAAGCGCACTTAAGAGCTTCGGATTGGTACGTGACATGCCTTGCTCCGCTTTGCCTCAATACAGGATTACGGGGCTAAAACCCAACGCGCGTCAGATAGCGGACGTACCCAACGCAGTGAAGAGTCTCGTACTCGGCTCGTTTACTTGACCTCAAACTCCGTACTCACCCACGTACTGTTCAGAATTTCGTTGGCCTGGAAGTCGCTCCACTTAATCTTTGCACCTATCTCCGTCATGGCGCCTGCCAGGACTGTGCTGATGAGCAACTCCCAGTGGCCTTCGGCCTCGAACTCCTCCCACGTGAATTGCTCGCCCCAGGTGTCAAACCGGTTGGCTGTCCACTCTTCGTAGACCTTCTTGTCAGCAGCTATGTTCGGGTTTACGCGTTCTCTATCCTTAGCAAACCCGTTGGCCCCAGTCCACGCTGTTGATGCCACCAGCGCCACGCGCCAGGGACTTGCCTTGAAGACTTTTGCAATCTGGCGGCCAAGCTCAAATCCCTCTTTGGGAGTGAGCGGTGGGTCTGATGCGTTGGGGTCCCATGTGGACAGCCCCTCATTGTTCCGGGCCCTGCCAAAGCGCCACGGGTCTATCCCAAGAGGTATGACCGGCGTCTTGAACTCCCGCTTGTCCCAGTCCATGGCAAATATCCCCGCCAGGGCGTGGGAGCCCAGGCCAGATTTTATCGGCGTTTCGTCAAACACCCTGGGTGTGAGGCCCGCTGCCCGCAATGCATTGGCTAGATACAGCGCCGCCTCGCGATGGCCGGGGAGGGCGGTTACTGTGTCAGGGTCCACGTCAAAGTAGTTTTCATTGCGGCCGTTGAGTTGGTAGAACTGCACGTCCACCTGCTCAGTGGCCTGAATCCAATACTGGGGCTTCTCCGGGTTGTCGCCCGTGAGCTGGTCGCGGTGGATGCAAACAATGAAGTCAGGTGCAAACGCCGTCAGGGCGCGTTGAGCTTTTGGAAAATGGCAATCTGCTTTTCCTGAGCAGCCTTGCCCACCGCCAGCCCTCGGTCATCCGCCCACTCGGCTTGCATCTCAGCAGGCCAATTTTTGGGCTCCTTCAGGTGTGGCTTATCAGCCCAGCCGCGCTCCATGTTGCCAATCAATACATTGGGCATCATGTGGGGCTTGAAACGCATGTAGGGGTGGTGTGAAACGGTCAGGCCTAGTATTTCTGCCATGATGCTCCTTTTCTTTGTGAGGGGGCTGGGTTCTCAGGCGAGGAACGCTTGCTCCCAGCGCTTGTAGTCATCGGTGCCCGTGGCCACGTTCATCAGGTCGCCCTTGGCCAGGAGGTCGCTTATTTCAGCAGGGTCCTGGCCCGCTGCCTGGTGTGTCAGCACGTCATGGATGCCTTTGACCATGGCTTGTAACGTGAGGTGGCCCCGCAAGGCTATCCGCACGCCGTTGGCGGACAGCATCTCCGTGGTCAGCTCTGCTGACGTGTTGCCCACCATGACCGGCAGAGTCGCGGCCTCTCCCAGCGCCTCCAACTCCTCCGGGGTCTTGACCCCCAAGACGAAGATGGCGTCCACTCCCGCTCCAGCCATGGCGCGGACACGTTCCACCATTCCAGGTATTCCACCAGAGCGGAGTACACCCGTCCTGCCAATGATGACCGTCTCTGGGTCCTGCCTGGCCGCCACTGCGCTGCGTAGCTTGGCCAGTAACTCGTCCACTGAGATGAGGGTCTCCTGCCCCTGGCTGCCAAAGACAGCGGGCAGGGAGGTGTCCTCAATGGTCAGGCCGGAGACGCCTGCCGC
>JAQBVZ010000235.1 GCA_027625205.1 Chloroflexota bacterium | reverse complement strand
AGGCATCAAGGGTGGGTTCCGCAGTTACTGACGACGTTGGTGATGAGGTTGGTGATGAGGTTGGCGTGGGGTCCGCCCCGCAAGCGGCGGCCAGCATTGTTGCCGCCAGCGCAAAGGTTACAAGGAATGCAGAGAATAACTTTCGGGTCATAGGTTCGGTGTCCTGCCTGTTCTATGAAAATTAAGGTGTAATCTACCCCTCAAATGGTACTACGAATCAAGAACTGCTACCGGTTTCCTGCTTGACCGCCATGCTAAAAGTGCCGGAGCCCCCCCAGCCGCCTGCTATACTAGACTAAGGCAGTTATGGCTACAGATTTCCTCTCCATCACGGACTTGACGGCACAAGGCTTGACCCAGGTCTTGGACAATGCTGACAACTTTCGGCAGGGCCAAGGTTCCGGTACGCCCCTCAAAGGGAAAAACGTAGCCATGCTCTTTGAAAAGCCGTCGCTGAGGACAAAAGTAAGCTTTGACATTGGCATCCATGACCTGGGGGGACACGCAGTCTACCTGGGGCAGGATGAGGTTGGCCTTGGGGGACGCGAGTCCGTTGAGGACATTGCAAAGGTGTTGGGCCGTTATGTTTCAATCATCGTTGCAAGAGTATTCACACATGAGACCCTTGAGCGGATGGCTAACGCGGCTTCTGTGCCAGTGGTCAACGCGCTCTCTGATTACGAGCATCCCTGCCAGGCCGTGGCGGACTTGCTGACCATACGCCAGCACCGTGGACGTCTGGATGGTATGACGGTGGCCTTTGTGGGTGACTCCAACAACGTATCACGTAGCCTGGCATTGGGCTGCGCCATGACAGGGGCGTCGTTCAGGCTTGCGCCGCCCAATGGATATGAATTCAGCGCGCCGGACGCTGAGGCCATACGCGCAGTGTTCAGAGACCACGGCAATGCCGAGGGGTTTGTCATGCTGACCAGCCCTGATGAGGCGGTTGCCGGTGCGGACGTGGTCTACACAGACGTGTGGACAAGCATGGGCCAAGAGGACGAGTCACCCATGCGGCGTGAGGCCTTTACCGGCTATCAGGTGAATGATGCCCTTATGGGCAAGGCTGGCCCCAACGCCATTTTCATGCATGACCTTCCCGCCCATTACGGAGAGGAAGTTGCGCCTGGAATGCTGGACCATAAGCAGTCCGTCGTATTTGATCAATCGGAAAACCGTTTACATGCACAGAAAGCGATATTGGAACTGCTGCTCCCCAGCAGCTAAAGGCAACCTATGACTGCTCAGGAAACACCCCGTTCACCCTACCGATTCTCCCATCCCGGCCGCCCGTTGGTGGCCATTGTGGGACGTCCCAACGTGGGCAAATCCAGCCTTTTCAACCGGTTGGTGGGCCGTAGAGAGGCCATTGTCTCAGACGTGGCCGGGACCACCAGGGACCGCATTTCCGCTGAAGTGAACTACGGTGAGCGCACCTTTTTGATAGTGGACACCGGGGGGCTCATCATTGACCCCACCACCTCTTTGGAGGCTGAAGTAGCCACGCAGGTGGAAGCGGCCATAGCTGAGGCGGATGTGGTGGTCTTTATGACCGACATCCCTGAAGGCGTTATGCCAGCCGATCAAAATGTCGCTGATCAGCTGCGGCGGTCCAATCGCCCGGTGGTGCTCGTTGGTAATAAGGCTGACAACGCGATTCAAGAGACCATGGTGTCTGATCAATACGCCCTTGGATTAGGCGAACCCATCGCTATTAGTGCGTACCACAATATTGGTATAGACGACCTCTTGGCGGCTATCCTGAAACTGCTTCCTGAACCACGGGACGCGCCTGAACTCGGCCCTGATGTCCCGCATATCGCAATTGTGGGTCGGCCCAACGTGGGCAAGTCAGCGCTGGCAAACGCCATACTTGGCGACGAGCGCTCCATCGTCAGTGATGTTCCCGGCACCACGCGTGACGCTCTGGACTCACCAATGGCGTATGGAGATCAGCCACTCGTGCTTGTGGACACCGCAGGCATCAGGCGCAGAGGCAGCATCTCCCAAGGCATTGAACGCTACAGCGTCATGCGCGCCGTGAGGGCAATTGACCGGGCGGATGTGGCCATTCTTGTGCTGGACGCCACTGAACTGGTGGCAGCCCAGGATTTGCACGTGGCAGGGCTTGTTGCTGAGGGCTTTAAGGGCATGGTGGTGGTCGTCAACAAATGGGACCTGGCTGACGCTGAAAGAATGGACCAGGCGGAAGTCAGAGAGCTTGTACGGTACAAGCTCAAATTTATGATTCACGCACCTGTGCGGTTTACGTCGGCTCTGCTTGGGGATGGCATTGATGAAGTGATGAAAGCGGCGCTGGAAGTGCATAGCCAACGGCAGCGGTGGCTTGAGCCCAGAGAGTTGCAACGCGTCATAATGGACGCCATTGCCAAGCACCTCCCTCCTAGGCATGGACACGGTTCCATGAAGATTTACAGAGTGAAGCAGGAGAGCGTTGGCCCCCCCACATTTGTGTTCTATTGCAACAACCCGCACATGATGCACTTCTCCTATGAGCGATATCTGGAGAACACTCTGCGGGACGCCTTCGGTTTCCAGGGCACCCACCTGCGGCTGGAGTTCCGGGGCAAAGGGAAAATCCACGTGATTGGCGGTAACCG
>JAQBVZ010000234.1 GCA_027625205.1 Chloroflexota bacterium | reverse complement strand
CTGTCTTTTCCCCACCCCCCCTCCGCCAGGCATGGTGCCTAATTGCTCTGAAGCAGGCGTATTGGGCGCCCTCACCGGTGTAATCGGCAGCTTGCAGGCCACAGAAGCCGTCAAGGTGCTTTTGGACCAGGGAGAACCCATGGTGGGACGGCTGCTCTTGGTGGACGCCCTGAGCATGGAGTTCCGCACGGTCCGGACGCGGAAGGACCCCAACTGCCCATTGTGCGGTGACAACCCAACCGTCACAGAGCTCATAGACTACGAGATATTCTGCGGACTGGCTCTTGTCGCGGAACAGGCCGCGGGCTAGCGCACGTCTGTGGGCGGACATACAAGAATGTACAAAGACATCATTGATGCCATCGGCAACACGCCACTGGTGGAGTTACCCACGTTTAGTCCGAAACGCGGCATCCGCATCTTTGCCAAACTGGAAGGGCATAACCCAACTGGAAGCGTGAAGGACCGGATTGCCCGCGCCATGGTGGAGCAGGCTGAAAAGGACGGAGTGCTGACGCCTGACCGGACTATCTTGGAGCCCACCAGCGGCAACACCGGCATCTCCCTGGCTATGGTGGCGCGCCGGAAGGGGTACCGCCTCAAGGTGGTGATGCCGGAGAATGTCAGCCGTGAGCGAATAGATCTGCTCACCGCCTTTGGCGCTGAAATTGAATTCTCCGGCGCAGACCAAGGCACCAATGGGGCCATAGCCATAGCCCAGACCATGGCGGCGGCGGACAGCCAGTACCTCATGCTGTACCAGTACGGTAACGCGGCAAACCCGCTCGCCCATTATGAGACCACCGGCCCGGAGATCATCCGTGACCTCCCGGAGATTACTCACTTCGTAGCAGGACTTGGCACCGGCGGCACCCTTATGGGCACTGGACGTCGTCTAAAAGAGTACAACCCCGACATAAAGGTCATTGCGGCGGCCCCTCAGCCGGACGACCATATCCAGGGCCTGCGGAGCCTGGAAGAGGGTTTTGTCCCTCCCATCCTTGACCTGAGCCTTTTGGACGGGCGCATCATGCTCAAGGGTGAAGAGAGCTTCCGCATGACGGCTGAATTGCTGCGCAAGGAAAGCGTGTTTGCGGGAGTGTCCTCCGGGGCGGTCCTGGCCACTGCGCTCCACGTGGCCCAGCGACTAGACTCGGCCAACATCGTCTGTCTTTTTGCAGACGGAGGCTGGAAATACCTCAGCACGCAACTCTGGACCAAGGACTACGCAACTCTTCAGGACGCCGTGGAAGGCACCCTTTGGTGGTAGAGCGGTAAGAAGCCGTGCCCCAGGTTTCTGCTGACCCTGTACCGTCCGGCCCTATGCGGCCTCTCCATGCACCGCTACAATAAGGCAACGTCCGCTAGGAGGCTGTTGTCTTGTTTGCCATACACCTCCTCACTCCAACAGGGGAACTCTCTCGTGACCTTGTGGCCTGCCTTGACCGAGAGGGCCTTGCCTATACGGTGGACGGCGGCGCTGGTGAGGCTGCGGCTCTTGGCGAAGGCGCACGGCCTGACGCCATCCTCATAGATATGACCTCCGGCAATCAAGCGGCCTTGGCAGGCATGATGGACCGCAGCCGGGAATTCCGCGCGGCTGCCATCACCACCCTCTCCGCTGACCGCTTCCGAAACCTTGACCTCGCTGACAGCACGGACGAGTTCATATTCTGCCCATGGCATACAGGGGAGTTGACCTTGCGGGTCCAGCGTCTCTTGGAGCGCCAGCAGGGACCCAAAGATTTGCCAGGGACCATCCGCAGCGGTGATCTGGTAATCAACACACAACAATATGACGTATTCCTAGCTGGCCGCACCGTGCTTTTGACCTTTAAGGAGTATGAACTCCTCAAGCTCCTAGCCAGCAACCCTGGCCGGGTCTTCAGCCGTGAGCAATTGCTGGAGCAGGTGTGGGGCTATCAATACTTTGGCGGCACGCGCACCGTGGATGTCCACGTCCGGCGCCTGCGGAGCAAGATTGAAGACGCAACCCACACCTTTGTCGACACTGTTTGGAACGTTGGTTATCGCTTTCGCCAGTAGTCTCTGGCCTACCCACGATACACAATGACAACCCACAGCGCGCATGACGCTTCGCAGACCGGCGGCAGGCAGCGGTCCTACAAAACTGAGGCCATCGTTTTACGCACCATGCCCTTGGGTGAGGCTGACCGCCTGGTAACCCTGTTTAGCCCCAACCTGGGAAAATTTCGTGCCACCGTCAGGGGGGCACGCCGCATGACCAGCCGGCTGGGCGGCCATGTGGATGTATTGAACCGAGTACGGCTTGGCTTGGCCCATGGCAGGACGATAGACGTTGTGACCAATGCTGAGGCCCAAGAGACCTTCGGTGTGCTGAAGGGAGACCTGGAGCGCCTTGCTCCTGGGATGTACCTTGCTGAACTCACGGACGCATTGCTCCCTGAACTCTCACCCCACCCAGCCAGCTACAAGCTACTGTTGAACTGCCTGCGGACGCTCGGTGATGTGCCGGAGCCAGCGGTTGTTCTGCGCTACGCAGAATTGCGGTTACTGGAAGACGCCGGCTATATGCCGGAGCTGGGGCAGTGCGTTTCGTGCGGGCCTGACATCCAGCCGGAGCGCCACCGGTACGCCCCCGCCGTGGGC
>JAQBVZ010000233.1 GCA_027625205.1 Chloroflexota bacterium | reverse complement strand
ATTCTCCCCGCGCTTCAGGGGGCAGGGCGAAAGCCCGCTAGCTGCGGCGATGGGTGACGTAGTTGGTGAGTGCTTCCAAAGACTGGCGCGCGCGATTGTTTTCCAGCCCTGACAGGGCCGCCAGTGCGCTGGTGCGGTATTCAGCGGCAACTTGCATGGCGTCATCAAGGATGGTGGAATCGCGCACCATGGCTATCACCTGGCGGAGGTCGCTCTCATCACGGCTGCCGTCCATGAGGCGGCGGAACACCGGCTCTTGCGGGAAACGGTCCATGAACAGGAGCACCGGCAGTGTGACCGTGCCTTGCAGGAGATCATTGCCCACGGGCTTGCCCAACTCCTCCTCCGTGCCCTGGAAGTCCAGGACGTCATCCATAATCTGGAAGGACATCCCTAGGTTGTAGCCGTAGTTATTCAGGGCTTGGCTGGTGGCTTCCGACGTGCCGCTGAGCACTGCGCCGGACTCAGCGGCGGTGCAGAAGAGCGACGCTGTCTTGTTGTAGATGCGCTTCTCATAGTCATCACGGGACTGCTGCCAATTGTAGGCGCTGAAGTGCTCCATGAGCTCACCAGACGCCAGTTCCATGATCGTTTCTGAGAAGCGCCGTATGACCCGGACGTTCCCGGTGTCGCAGACGAAGGTGGCAGACGTGGCAAAGACGTAGTCGCCCAGGAGCACGGCCACGTTGCGGCCAAACAAGCTATCTATTGTTGCGCGTCCACGTCGCATGGCTGAATTGTCCACAGAGTCGTCGTGGATGAGAGTGGCCAGGTGGAGCAACTCCACCGCCAGCCCCATGCGGATGGTCATCTTGTGGTCATGGTCATGGAAGCTTGCGGCCAGGAGCGTGACGGCGGGACGCACCATCTTTCCGCCGCCGCCTATGGCCTGGGTCAGCAGGCCGTCACCAGGAAGCCCCGCTTGCGCCGTCAGGCCCTGGAGGTCTTCAGCCACACGGTCAAGGTCTTCTTTGACCGGCTCATAGATAAACTGGACGAGGTTTTCTATAGCCTCTGTCATCCCGTAATCCCTATTCCTACTGGTCCCTGGACGCCGCGTTCTGGGTAACTATACGCTCTGGCTGTGGACCGTGGTTGTTACGCTTCTGGTCTGCCCAGCTTGGCCATCTGCTCCTCCACCAAGCTGTCATCCAGTTTGGTGAAGAGAATTTCAGGCGTACCCAGCTGGTGGCCGGGGCTGGGCAGCGTTAGCGTCCAGCCTTCATCCTGCACATTACCGGTGAAGCTCATCATTTCATGGAGTTTTTGGGCGCTGAAGGGGATGACGGGGTAGGTCATGACCCGCAGGCCGGATATGGCGCAGAGAGCCGTGTAGAGGGTGTGGGCGGCGGCCGCTGTGTCTTCTTTGACCTGCTTCCAGGGCGCTTGGGTTTCCAGGTAGCGGTTGGCATCCCTGGCGAGCCCCATCCAGCCCTGCACCGCCTCACGGAAGTGGCACGCCTCTATGCTGGCGGCGACGCTATCAAGCGCGGCCTGCGTCTTGGCGATAAGCTCTGCGTCCTCAGGGCGAGGTTGTCCTGCGTCAGGCGCTTTGCCGTCGAAGTGGCGGCTAATCAACGTAAACACACGGTTCACCAGGTTGCCGTACGTGGCGACAAGCTCGTCGTTGTTGCGGCGTACGTACTCAGTCCACGAGAAGTCGGAGTCGCCATTCTCAGGCAAGTTGGCTGTCAGGTGGTACCGCAGCGGGTCGGCGGGGAACTGGTCGAGGTAATCAGGCACCCATACCGCCCAGTTGCGACTTGTCGATAGCTGCTTGCCCTCCAGGGTGAGGAACTCATTGGCGGGAACATCGTAAGGCAGGATGTCCTCGCCCTGGGCCATGAGGATGGCGGGCCAGATGATGGTGTGGAAGGGGATGTTGTCCTTCCCTATGAAGTTGTACATGCGGGTGGCGGGGTCAGTCCAGAAGGGCTTCCAGGCGTCAGGGTCACCGGTGCTCTGCGCCCACTCCTTGCTGGCGGAGAGGTAGCCAACCACGGCCTCAAACCATACGTAGATGCGCTTGTCCTGGAAGCCTTCGATTGGCACAGGGACGCCCCAATCGAGGTCGCGGGTGATGGCGCGGTCACGCAGGCCCTCATTGAGGTACCCACGGGTGAAGTTGCGGACGTTGGCGCGCCAGTGGTCCTGCTTGCTCACCCACTCCAGCAGCGGTTTCTCAAAGGCGCTCAGCTTGAAAAAGAGGTGTTCGGCATCGTGAATCTCCACAGGGTAGGCTGCGCCGTTGTTCATGTAGACGGGGCTGCCAAGCTCCACGGGGTCAAGCGTGTGGCCGCAGTTGTCGCACTGGTCGCCACGGGCGCGAGGGTTCTGACAATGGGGACAGACGCCCTCCACGTAACGGTCGGGCAGGAAGCGCTGAAAGTCGGGGGAGTAAGCCACCTTCATGGTTGCGGGGTAGATGTAGCCTTTGTCGTTATAGTCCTTGATGAGCTCGTGAACTGTCTCCCGGTGGTTGTCAGTGCCGGTGGTGGTGAAGAGGTCAAACGTGATGCCAATGCGCTCCCAGGAGTCCATGAACGAGTTGTGGTATTTATCCACGACGGCCTGGACGGTGGTGCCTTCCTGCTCTGCGCGGAGGGTGACTGGGGTGCCGTGTTGGTCACTTCCGGAGACCA
>JAQBVZ010000232.1 GCA_027625205.1 Chloroflexota bacterium | reverse complement strand
GCGTGCGCCAAATCCTTGAATCGCACCCGTTGGTCACCAGCGCAGTTCTCTTTGACCTGTACGCAGGTGCCTCTCTCCCCGATGGGAAGAAGTCTCTGGCCTATCGACTGGAGCTTCAGTCTCAAGATGGCACGCTATCCACGGAGCAAGTGAATGGCGCGGTGGCAACCGTAATTGAGAAGCTAGAGCGTGAGACCGGCGCGGTCTTGCGTACGCAGGGGTAAGGTAAAGTATGCCAGTCCAGCACGGCCATCATGCACATCATGAGCCCAAGCACCACGGCGGTCACGCCCATCCATTTGAACCTGACATGCTCAGTGTGGAGGAGGCACAGGAGCGCCTACTTGCACTGGTGAGCGTCCTGGGTACGGAAGAGGTCCAACTCATGGACTGCCTGGGACTTGCCTTGGCGGAGAACGTCAGCGCCTCTTTCAACATACCCGGCCTGCCCAATTCAGCCATGGATGGCTACGCGGTGCGTGTTGGGGATGTCGCATCCTCCAGTGCGGAAAAGCCCGTCACGCTGCCGGTGAGCGGCCAGGCCCAAGCTGGCTACGTCCCCTCGACACCACTGGCGCCAGGCACTACCGTACGCATCATGACCGGCGCGCCCATTCCCAAAGGGACAGAGGCGATTATCCCCTTTGAACTCACGGATGAGGCTGAGCGCCTGAAGTCGGGTGACGGGCTCAAAGAAATCGTTATCCGCCATGCGCCCAGTCCAGGTGACCACATACGCCCCGCCGGAGAAGACGTGCAAAAGGGCGCCGTGGTGCTCCAAGCAGGCCACGTGCTTGACCCAGCCTCTCTGGGGATGTTAGCGGCCCTGGGAAGGCGGAGTGTAAGCGTGACACGGAGGCCCAGAGTGGCCGTCCTTGCCACGGGTGATGAGGTCACGGAGCCGGGCCAGCCTCTGGAGCCAGGACGGTTGTACGACAGTAATAGCTACACCATTGCCACCGCAGTACGTCACTACGGCGGTGTACCCCAACTGCTAGGCGTTGCCCGTGACAATATGGACGCGCTGAGAGAGAAGTTGCGTGCGGGGCTGAATGCTGACATGCTCATAACGTCTGCAGGCGTAAGCGGAGGCGCTTATGACATGGTGAAGGACGCGCTCTCTGAACAGGGGACCATGGCATTCTGGTCAGTGCGGATGCGGCCAGCAAAGCCGTTGGCCTTTGGCCTGCTCAAGGCTCCTGATGGGCGGAGCGTGCCGCATCTTGGGCTGCCCGGCAACCCTGTGAGCGCGCTGGTAGCCATGGTGGAGTTCGGGAGGCTCGCGCTCCATAAGATGATGGGTTTGCCTGTGATGCCGTTACCCGAGGTACAAGCGGTCCTGGATGAACCCATCCACAACCTGGACGGGCGGCGCGTCTATGCGCGTGTTTCCCTGGAACGGAGAAACGGGGAGTTGCGGGCCCGCCTGACGGGTTCCCAAAGCTCTAATGTCCTAACTTCCATGGTCCATGCCCAAGGCTTGGCCATCTGCCCTGAAGACCTGCTGGTAAAAGAGGCGGGGGAACGTGTCACGGTCCAACTTTTGGACTGGCATGGCATTCCGTCAAATGTGCTGTAAGCTTAGAGACAATTGCGAGGAGAACAGGAATGACAACGGTTGACCAAGAAATAGCGGTCCAGGCCCCAGATCCATCTTATATTGTTGACCCCAGCTTCATTGAGGGCTCCGGTCGGTCAGCATTCAAGATCTTACAGAGCCGTCTTTGCCCGGCTTGCGTGCAAAAGTTTGAAAAGTCCAAGGACCGTTCCAAGCTCACGTTTGACGACCTACGAAAGTGCGTCCAACAGTCCTGCTCCCAGGATGCGGACTTTGTGACTCCACAAATGCCTCTGCTGGAATGTGCGTTCCGGCTGCTGCTAGCGTCAACCAGTGAGCCGGTCACGCTGCCTGAACTGCACACCCAGGTGATTGACCTATGGTCAAACGCCCCATGGCCCCGGCATATCAGTGCAGCGTCTCTGGAGCGGGCGTTGGCGAGTGACACCTACTACGGCATTGTGGAGTTGCGGCCAGCGGCCAAGTAGTCCTCAATCAAACCGCACGGTGTAAAACGAAAGGCAACTATCCCCGCGAGTCATGTACAGAGGGTGAGCCGTCATGGTATGGTGCGCCTCCGTTAGGGGGCAACCATGACGCCAACGCCGACGCCTGAGGGTGGCCTCGATGTAATGGAAATCGTCCAGTCTGCAGGTGCTATCTGGGCGCTGTTCGTCTCCATGGTCGCTGTCTTGTACAAAGGCGGCCAACTTATGCATAGGCGTCTTTTGGCCCCTACAACGATACGGAATGGCTACATTAGGCCGCCAGTTACTGGCGAAATGGCTAACGTACCGGATGCCAAATTTGAGTCACGGGTTTCAGGAGATGCGCCACGTTGGTCGCACATGCGTGAGCAAATGGGCGCTGAAGAATTTGAGTTGCGCCTTTCGCGTCGGGTAACGGTTGACCGGGTAGTCATCGGCTTCAACGGATCGCGTTATCCGTTAGAAGGTGCGATTGGATGGGGTCTAGGTACGAAGCGGGAATGGTCACCTGGCGAATCGTGGGATGAGATACAGGCGTATGAATTCGCCGTTCCTAGGAAGCTTGACCGTATAACGCTCAACATGATTCGGCCACGC
>JAQBVZ010000231.1 GCA_027625205.1 Chloroflexota bacterium | reverse complement strand
CTGGACGGAGCTCCGCTGAGGGGGGCTTGGTGAGAATGGACTCAGGAATGACCGTCTTACCCTCAACCTGGTTGCGGTGGACGGACAACTGCTGCACCAGCGTTTTAGGAACGTCCTTAATCACCGCAAAGCCGCCTGCCATATCACCGTACAGCGTGCAGTAACCGGTGGCCATCTCGCTCTTGTTGCCGGTGGTGAGCACCAGCCAACCAAATTTATTAGACAAGGCCATCAATATGTTTCCCCGGATACGGGCCTGGAGGTTCTCCTCTGTGGTGTCCGGCTCCTTGCCCGCAAAAACGGGGGCCAAGGCCTCAAGGTAGGTGTCCAGAGCACTGCTTATGGGGATGGTGTGCATGGGAATGCCAAGGTTGTCAGCGACTTCCTGAGCATCGATACGCGACTGCTCTGAGCTATACGGGGAGGGCATGAATACCGTGGTCACGTTTTCCGGCCCAAGCGCATCCACTGCGACGACAGCGGTTAAGGCCGAGTCGATACCCCCTGATAGGCCAATGACCGCTCCTCCAAAGTCGCTCTTACCAACGTAGTCCCGCGTCCCGGTGACCAGCGCGGTGTAGACCTCAGTCAAGGAGTCAAGAGGCTCGCAGATGGTCCCGTGTATGACCTGGCCCGGCTCCTGAGCGCGGTAGTCCGAAACGTGGTGTACCTCAGCCACACCCACCTCCGCAATAATGGTGGGGCTCTCTCTATGCGGCCTGGGGTCATGGAGCCGGGTGTGGGCAACTGCATCAGCATCCAGGTCCATAACCAGAAGCGCCTCTTCAAACTGCGGTCCTCTGGCAAGCAACGCCCCGTGCTGGTCCATGACCATGGTCTGGCCGTCAAAAACCAACTCATCTTGGCCGCCAACCGTATTCACGTAGGCAATGAGTATTTCGCTGTCAGAGGCACGGGTGGAGAGCATCTGTTGTCGTTCATAACCTCTGCCCTGGTAGTAGGGAGAAGCGTTGATGTTCACAATCAACTCAGCCCCGGCGGCCCGCTGGACGGAGACTGGCCCTATGGGGTACCAGATGTCCTCACAGATGTTCACGCCCACTGATACGCCGTTGATAACGTACACGGGACACTGATGACTTGGCCGGAAGTACCGCTCTTCATCAAACACGCCATAGTTGGGGAGGTACATCTTGTGGTAGTAACCGACGAGCTCGCCTCCTACGGCGATGGCGGCGGCGTTGTACAGCTCACCTCCTTCAAGGTGTGGCGTGCCAATGACAATGGCGATGTCCTTGCTGGCCGCGACGACCCGCTCCAGCTGCTTCTCAGCGTCAGCAAGAAATTGGCGTTTCAGAAGGAGGTCTTCAGGCGGATACCCAGTTAGGGCCAACTCTGGGAAAGCCACTAGGTCAGCGCCTTTGGCGGCGGCCTTTGCGGCATACTCAATGGCCTTAGCCGCGTTGCCTTCCAAGTCCCCCACCGTGGGGTTAATTTGGGCTAGAGCCAACCGAAAGAGCCGCATGAAATGTCCGCACCTGCAATGGGGTGGAACGTAGCTCTGCTGCCTGCCACGTTGGGGCTAAAGTATAGCATGGGTTACGTACGAAGGACGATGGCGCGCCGCACTGGCCCATAACGGCAATCAGGCGTCCCAGTTGGGACGCCTGATGCATTGACGGCGATCTGTAGTTTACGTTCCTGAACGACGCCTTCGGCGTGCGGAACGCCGGGCTGCCATACGTGCTTTTTCGCCTTTAGAGCGGAAGGACCGCCGGTCTTTGTGCTCTTTAAGCACACCGGCCCTGGTAACTGAAGCCCGGAAACGGACAAGCAGGCCCTCGCCGCTTTCTCCGTCCCGGAGTGTCACGAATGCCAAGGTTTACGATCCCCCTCTCCGCGGTGATCTTTGAGCAGCACTGCCGCCCAGCCGCATTGTCACCGTAACCCACAGTCAAACTTAACGGTGACGACGTTAAACGGTAGCACATAGGTGCAATACTGAGCAAGCTAGCCAACCCTGGCTCCATATCACGTTGACACGTCATGGAACCATCGGTATCGTAAGTATTAGCACTTGAAGATAGCGAGTGCTAATACGGTGGAGAGATACAGCGGTGCCCATCTACAGTTACAAGTGCAGCTCCTGCAGCCATGAGTTTGACCTCAAGCAGGGGTTTAACGCTGACCCGGTCCAGGAATGTCCCGTCTGCCAAAGTTCTTCTCGCAGGCTTTTTCATCCTGTGGGCGTCATTTACAAGGGCTCCGGGTTCTACACGACGGACTACCGGAAGCCGGAGACCTCCGGTGAGAGCAAATCTCGCTCTTCCAAGTCGTCATCTTCTGAGTCCTCTGACAGTTCATCAAGTTCTTCAGAAGGTTCTTCAGGCACTGGCGCCCCTACGGAGAAACCTGCTGGCGAGAAGCCAGCAGAAAAGTCGCAGGAGAAGTCAACGAAGAGCGCGTCCTCAACCAGTTCTTCTGACTAGGTAGACCAGCATAGGCGTTGTCTCCGGCGCCACAAACTCACATTCGTACCAAGGACCAGTGCATTGCGCGCTCTAGTGCAGCGAGTACGACAGGCGTCTGTGACCGTGAATGGCCGTGAGGTTGGCGCCATCAACCAGGGCTTGGTTGTCTTTGTGGCAGTGGCCAAGGATGACGAGCCTGCCGACGCTGAATACGTTGTGGACAAGG
>JAQBVZ010000230.1 GCA_027625205.1 Chloroflexota bacterium | reverse complement strand
TGACGCCAAAGAACCGCATGGTGTGGCCTGATGTGGACTCAGACAAGGCACGGTACGCAGAGCTTGCGGAGGGCAACTACAAGGCGTGGCGTGACATCTCCGTGGCCCAGCTTGAGGACGCTGGCCAATATGAGATGCTGAACTGGGTTTGTCTGGCTGGCGCCATGGACGAGCTTGGACAGAAGCCCACTTACACGGAATTTGTCGAGTCTTACGTCTTCAACTCCAGCAAGGTTATTGCCATCATGGAGCCAAACGGCGTAGCGGCCAAGGCGTAAGGTCAGGCTGATATAGACCTCTCTATTCGGGCCACCAACACTCGCAAAGTGGGGTGGCCTGAAGCTATACTGACGGCTAACATATTGCCCAGTGCACGGTTGCACTCGGAGGTGAAGTCCATGACAACTGTAAAAGGCCACATAGATTACGACGCGCTGGTACTTGAAGACCGCGTCCATGGCAGCATCTACACAGACCCAAACATCTTTGAAGATGAGATGGACAAGATCTTCCATAACTGGTGGCTGTACGTAGGTCATGAGAGTGAGATTCCAGAACCCGGAGATTACCGGCTGACGTGGATTGGCCGACAGTCCGTCATTATGAGCAGGGATGAGGACGGCAATGTGCAGTTGTTCATGAACCGCTGTCGCCATCGCGCCAACGCTGTGTGCCAGGATGAGAAGGGCAACGCGAACTTCTTCCGCTGCTGGTTCCACGGTTGGACCTACAGCAACAAGGGCGACCTCATTGGCGTGCCCTATGCTGGCCGCTATGACGATTCCTTCAAAAAAGAAGACATGGGGCTCACAAAGGCCCCGCGCGTGGACACCTACCGTGGCTTCATATTCGGCAGCCTGAGCCCCACCGGTATCTCGCTGGATGACCACCTTGGTCACTCCAAGGCAACCATCGACGCATTTATCGAAGCGTCGCCCAAAGGCCAAGTGGTGGTGCGTGCAGGCGTCCACAAAGGCACCTATAAGGGCAACTGGAAGTTTGTTGGCATGGACGGCTACCACCCAGCCTTTGCGCACAAGGCAGTCAACGACTTGATGCAGCGCAAAGAGACGGGGATTGAAGCCAAGGACAGGGATACGCTGGTGCCGTCGCGGTCATTGGAGGAGGCTTTTGGTGAGCACTCCCTCAACAAGGCATGGGACCTGGGCGGCGGCCACGTACGGCTAGACATATGGCCCATGAAGCGCCAAGTGATGGACGGCGTTCTAAAACGGCTGAACAGCACGGAAGCAGGACGCTCATACTTAGAGTCCATGGAGCAGGCTTACGGCAAAGAGATGGCGCGGGAGCATATTGCCACTCAGGACCCGCACGTGGGCATCTGGCCCAACCTCCAGCTCATTGGCGTGCAGATACGGGTAATCAGGCCCCTCAGCGTGAATGAGACAGAGGTTTTCATGTATCCCACCGGATTGGGAGGCGTACCGGAAGAAATAAACGAAGTGCGCCTGCGAGAACATGAATGGTTCTATGGCCCGGCCTCTTTCGGCTCCCCAGATGACTATGAGATGTTTGAGCGCAACCAGATGGGTCTGTCTGCACAGGTCAATCCGTGGCTGTTGGTTTCCCGTGGCCTTGGCCAGGAAACTAAGAACCCTGACGGCACCATCGTCGGCGGCGTCACAGATGAGACCCCACAACGCGGGCAATTCATCCATTGGAAGAAAGTAATGTCGGGAGGATAGAGCGCCATGGCTGTGGAGCGCGGTGTAATTGAAAACTTCCTTTACCACGAGGCGCGCCTCATGGATGAACACGCCTATGCTGACTGGCTGACGCTTTTCACGGACGACGCCCGCTATTGGGTGCCCAGCAACGATGATGATGCCGACCCATCAACCCATGTGGCCATCATCTACGACGACCGCAACCGCATGGCGGAGCGTGTCTTCCGTCTGAGCGGCACCATTGCCCACTCTCAAGAACCTCGGTCGCGTACCAGCCGCATGGTCTCCAACGTGGAGATAGGCGATGAGGAGAACGGCGAGGTAACGGTCTACGCCAATTTCAACCTGACGCAGTTGCGGCGGGGCAGGCAGGAGACGTTTGCAGGCCGCACCATCTACAAGCTTCGCCAAGAGAACGGCAGCTTCAAAATTGCGCTGCGCAAGGTGCTGCTGGTCAACAATGACGAACCCATCAACAACCTGAGCTTCTTGGTATAACCGCAAAGGAGATGGTCCTTGGAACTGAGAAATGAATTTGCGGCGGTGTCCGTTGAACAGGACCACTCCGGCAACGGCCCACGCTTAAAAATACGAGACGCCCATACCGGCAAAACGGTATTCCTAGACCCCCTGGAGCTTGAGGGCTTGGCCTGGGCGCGCCATGAGGACTTGGCCGCGCTACTGGACCCGTCATTGGGGCGCTGGAGTGACGGCGAGCAGGGTAAGGTGGGCAAGCTGCTGCGTACCGTAGATATGAACGATGCTTAATTCCCGGAGGGACTGATGACAAGGACCGCAAAAGCCGCAGTGCTGGTTGCGCCACGGCAGGTTGAGATGCGCGAGTACCCCATCCCGGAAACAGGTGACGACGACGCGCTGTTGCGGATAGAGGCATGCGGCGTCTGTGCGTCTGACGTGCCTACGTACACAGGGTCACGCGAAACCTCTTTCATGGAACTGCCGGTCATTCTG
>JAQBVZ010000229.1 GCA_027625205.1 Chloroflexota bacterium | reverse complement strand
ACCACGGACTGCGCGGCCTCAAAGTCAGACAAGCTGACGCGCACGTCTTCTGGGTTCAAGCGGAACGCAGAAAGGTGAGCGACGATGTCCTCTCCGTCCGTGAGTCTTCTCAGGGCGGTGAGCCCAGCCTCACGGCAGAGCTCCATTAAGTCCGCACCGGTGTACCCGTGGGTACGCGACGCAATGACCTCCAACCCGTCTATGGCGTCATTGGTCAGCGGCATCTCACGGCTATGGATGTGTAATACCTCAAGGCGACCCTCAGCGTCCGGCGGGCCCACAAACAACTCTCGGTCAAAACGACCGGGCCTACGGGCAGCGGGCTCAATGACGTCCAACCGGTTGGTGGTGCCAATGACCATCACGCCGTCTGCGCGACGCATACCGTCCATGAGGGATAGGAGCGTGGTGACCACACGCGTGTCGGTCTGGGAGCCCGTCTCGCCACGCTTGACGAGGAGGGCGTCCAATTCGTCGATGAAGATGATGGCTGGCGCGTGATGGGCTGCCTCGCCAAACATACGGCGGAGGTTCCCCTCACTTTCACCATAGGCGCCGCCCAGGATGTCAGGGCCGTTCACGTAATAGAACTTTGCCTGAAGCTCACTGCCCAGGGCTCTTACCATATGGGTCTTTCCTGTGCCGGGCGGGCCCCAGAGAATGACACCACGGGGCGGGTTGATGCCCAGGTACCGGTAGACGTGGGGGAAGGTCAGTGGCAACAGGACCAACTCTCGGAGCTGGGCAATCTGCTTGGCAACTCCGCCCACATCTTCATAGGTGACTTCACTCAGCGCGTCTGTGACAACTGACGGCTCCGTGAAATCAATTTCAATCTCGGTCTCTGACGTGATGATCCCGTGTTCAGGCCGGATGTCTAAGACCTTATACGTTGTGCCGGAAGCAGCGCCGTAAAAGTGCGCAAAAATTACGGAATCCAATGCCACGGGCGGAGCGTCCTCAACAAGATGCTCTCTAAGATGCTCCACCACGTTATGCGCCATGGTCAGGTCTATGGCCGGGAGGACACGGACGAACTCGGCTGGCCGAGACTCCAGCTTTGCGACAGTCACGTCATCATTGATGCGTGACTTGGTGGACTGGCGGAGGAAGCGGTCAAGGCGCACCATGCGTGATGCACGGTCTTCCTCACGGGGTGGATCTACCCGGGCTGGGATGGACTTGCCCCTGGCGCTCTGGATGCTGATGATGTCGCCAGGCTTAATGCCCTCGGACTCCATAACAGCCGGGTCCAGCTGACAGGCGCAACGGCCTCCGCTCTCCAGCTCTCCAATAAGGCGGTCGACGATGACTTGAGCGCTCAATATCTTTTACTCCCGGTCTAAACTCCGCCTGCATGGGCGGCGCGCAACCAGACCGGCGCTAATGGACCGGTCCAATTGCAAATTACTCAAACTTTCAACCTAACAAGTGGGCAACGCCCCCGGCTACTTGCCGTACTCAGGGCAGTTTTCCAGTTGCTCAAACCCGGAGCCACGGTCAACGCCCAAGGTGTCGGTCATGTTGGCCTCAGACACCACAAACAATGCCCGCTCAGTAGAGGACTCGTTGAAGTGTTGGATGACCACGCCTTCCGTCTTCAAAGGGACGTTCATGGCATCTGTGGACTCCCAGTCATACCGGACGCCGTCCAGCGTGGTGTGGCCGCGACCCTCAAGGAACAGGATGCACTGACCCCCCTGGAAATGGATACGGCCGCTCTTGCTCCCTGCGGGCAGCTCCTGCATGTAGAAGAGCTGGGTGTTGATGCAGACGTCACCCAGTCCAGGGTGCAGGTACCACTTCATTTTGCCCTGGCGGTTGATCTCCCAGGGGATGTCCTCTTCACTGATAAGCCATAGGCCATTACGGAAACGTTCTCGCTGTACGTCCCGTAGGTCCAGGAGCTCCTGGTAAAGGTTCCGTCCACCGAATTGTTCTGTACGGTTTGGCACTTGAGTCCTCCTCTTTACGTTACGGCTGATACGCGCCGTGCCTTAAGGCAAATGTAGTGTAGTAGTTGACGTGAGTCTCAATGACTAGCTGGCTGAGCCAGTCCAGTCCGGGGAATCCTCTATATGCCTGGTAATGCTGCCAATCTCCTCTTTGAAGAAGCGGTGGCGGAACATGTAACAGACGGAGGGGCTGTCCGGGTCATCATTGTAGTGCTGGAACTCAACCTCATTCTCACGGATGGGGACAACCACAAGGTCACCCTTCTTCCAGTCCACCCGCTCATTGTTGAGGACGCTGTGGCCCTTACCTTGCTCAATGAAGAAGGCCAGGCCGCCTTGCTGGGCCTGTTTGCCGGTCTGCGTGGGTACAACAATACGCCAGAGATTCCATTCCTGCAGAGGAGTGTTCAGCTTGGGCAGCATCTGGCCCATGAGCGCAAACTGTGTCTGCACTGGGGGCGTTGAGTCGCCTTTAATGATGATGTCGCCGTTGAGGTCACGGTCACGCTTCTCTTTCCACAGGCGCAGGCTACGGTCATAGGCGTCTTCTGCGCCTGCTTCCGGCTCTCTGGTGCGTTCTCGCTCGTATACCATGCTTCTCCTCCGCGGTTAGAATTCCCTGGGACACCCGGTTGCTGGTGTCCCGGCTTCCATGCAAGGACAACCTGACCTGCTCATTGATTGACTAGACAGTTGGCGTCCCGCTGTACTCGG
>JAQBVZ010000228.1 GCA_027625205.1 Chloroflexota bacterium | reverse complement strand
GGCGGTATTGCTGTTCAACATAAAAAGGCGTTCGCAAATACCCGGCTGTGAACTACCTGTACAAAGGATAGAAAGGTAAGCTCCGCCTCTCCAGAGACCGGAATTGCGAGCAGAACCATCACCACCCCAGTGACAACTCCTACCAGGACACCCGAACTGCACGGACCATCATTCCATGAGCGCCGTAATGTCCCTTGCGTCCGTGGAAGCCATGGAATCCAGCAAGTGTTCCACCTTGGCCTGGATAGTGTCACGTATGGCGCGCACCTCTTGCACAGGCTTGCCGCTGGGGTCCGGCAGCCCCCAGTCCACCACGTCCTTGATAAACAACGCCGGGCACGCCTCGGCGTCCACGGAGCACCCCATGGTGATGACAATACCGACCGCCTCCACCATCCCGTTGGTCAATAGCTTGGGCAGCTCATCAGACAGGTCAATACCCAACTCCTTCATCACATCAGCAGCGGCAGGGTTCACCCGGTCCGCCGGCTGGGTCCCAGCAGAGTCGGCTAATAGAGGAAGGCGTCGCTGCCTGGCCAGTTGATTGAACAGGGCCTTGGCCATCTGGCTCCTGCCCCCGTTATGGACGCACACGAAAAGGACATCTGCCAAGGACTGGGCCTCCCAAACACTCTCAATGGCTGCGTGCGACCCAGTTACGAAGACGGGGCCTGGGTCTCAGTGTCACCGCCGCCGAACCGGCGTCGATGTTCCCGCATGGCACAGTTGTTCATAACAACGGGAATGCCGGCGGCTCGGGCCTTTTCCGCTGCCTCCTCATGGATAACTCCGTCCTGCATCCAGATGAACTTGACGCCCACCTGGATGGCCTCGTCCACTACCGGCGGCACCTGCTCCGAGCGACGGAAAACGTCCACCATATCTATGGACATAGGCACAGACTTCAGGTCAGGATAGCTCTTCTCGCCCAGCACCTCGTCTACTGCCGGATTGACGGGGATGATCCTATACCCCGCCTCCTGCAAGTAGCGGGCTACCCTGTAGCTGTCCCGTTCAGACTTGGGGGAGAGCCCCACCACTGCGATGGTCTTGCTTTCTTTAAGCTGCCTTTCCACGATATCCGCCATGCTCACCTCGTACATAAGTATCCGGCGTTAGAGGACTTCAAGCCACGCCCAGCCAGCCAGTGTGTTACGGAAACTAGCCCGGCGCATCCCGCCGCAACCTCCGGGCCATTCTACCGCCATGCTTCCAACTCCACAACCAACTCGGGCCTGACCTGGCAAGCTGGCATGGCTATCCCGCGGACGAAAACCGCAGGACGTTGGAACGGGTGCAGACCTTCTATCCGAATCCAAGCCGCAGCCGCATTCGCGGAACCAGGAGACAGGAGCATCTACTTCCGCCATTGGACATGGGTGTTTCCTCAACTCTCGTCGCCAAACCCCTATCATTCCTTAGCTAACCTGTGCATAATGAAGTGCGTGGCGTTGCCCTGCAGCACCTTAACGGGTGACCAGGACAGCATTAAAAGAGCGATGCTGACAAGGTGACCCGACGTCTCGTTTATGTAACATGGGTGGCACCGGCAGCGTGTCCCCAACATATCATATTGGGCGAGCACATGCCCTTGACACTTGCGAAGTCCAATGCTAGGATGCCTACGGAGTTTGCGGATTCTTTCCGCTAGGAGTCTGTGTCCTTTCTTTATAGCGCGTTTAATATCGTTTGACTGACCATTTGGAGGTGTCATACCATGCTCTTGACCAAGAGCCGTGTTTCTGTAGCAGCTATTGCACTAATCTCCCTTCTCCTTGCCTTCACCGTTTTCCAGGTGGCGGAACGCGCTAGCGCCGACAACTCAACGGGGGTCATCGTTCCCCCCGGCGCAGCAGCCAGCCTGGCTTTCGCCAATGGGCCTTCAGGCGCAGCGCCTATAGTAGCCTTTGCCACCCAGCCGGTGGTCAAGATTCAGGATGCTGCAGGGAACACGGTAACATCTTCCACCGACGCCATCACCCTCGCCATTACCGCTGCCACTGGCACGGGCGGCGCTGTCCTGACAGGCACCGCGACGGTCGCCGCTGTCGCGGGCGTGGCCACCTTCGCCGGCTTATCCATTGATCTGGCTGGCACTGGTTACACCTTGACGGCCACTAGCGGCACCCTCACGGCAGCCATCAGCATTCCCTTCAATGTGGTCGTTACCCCTGGCGCAGCAACCACGCTGGTCATCGCCACTCAGCCATCAGGCGCGGTTCCGGGAGAACCCTTTACCACCCAGCCGGTGGTCGAGATCCAGGATGGTTCGGGGAACACGGTGACAGCTTCCACTGCCGCCGTTACCCTGGCCATTACCACTGCCGGTGGCGCTGTCTTGGCAGGGACCACGACGGTTAGCGCCGTGAACGGCGTGGCCATCTTCACCGACCTATCCATCAATCTGGTTGGCCCCGCCTACACGTTAACGGCCACCAGTGGCACCCTCACCGCAGCCATCAGCAGTCCTGTCAATGTGGCCGGGTTCGGGGATACCACGGTCGGCAACGTGATCGATGCGTGGGACTGGAACGCTCAAGGCACGGACATGACAGTTAACATCATGCTGAACGCCGCTTGGGCCAACACGGTTTTTGGCATGGAGGTGTTCGTAAACCCAATTGCCGGCGAAGTGCCTGTGCAGACGCAGTTCCTGGGCACTTTTGGGCCTTTCCCAACGGGACA
>JAQBVZ010000227.1 GCA_027625205.1 Chloroflexota bacterium | reverse complement strand
AAGGCAACCTAGAGGGTCTTCTTGACGGCGTCTACGAGACCACGCCAGAGCATGTTGGCGCAACCTTAGATGAAGCGCGCCTGCTATCACGCCTTGTGGAGGACCTTGGTACGCTGGCCCTAGCTGAATCCGGCCAACTCCAAATGTCCATGGCGCCTCTCGACGTGAATGACCTCCTGGCTGAGTCGGCGTTTGCGTATGCGATCCAGGCCAAGAGCACGGGCGTTCTCCTTCGCGTGGAAGTCGCCGGTGATGCCTCGCCCCTGATAGTGAACGCTGACGCGGGACGTATGCAACAGATGCTGGGCAACCTCATTGCCAATGCGTTGCGCCACACTCCCAAGGACGGCACTGTGACACTGCGGACCGCTAAGGACCAGGACGCCATACACCTAGAGGTTGAGGACACGGGGGAAGGGATTTCCGAAGACGATTTGCCTTTTATCTTCGACCGCTTCTGGCGAGGCGATCGCGCCCGCACACACAAGGCCACAGTAGGGGGTGGGCTCGGCCTGGCGATTGCTCGTCAACTGGTACGTGACCATGGAGGCGACATCCATGTGAGCAGCAGCATAGGCAAAGGCACTACCTTCACCATCAGCCTACCTTCCGGTTAATAAGCCAGCACCACATTAGAGGGGCGTCCGGCCTTCTGCGACAGCTTGCTCCACAGCGTTCTGTAATTGCCGCGCTGCCTGACCGGGCTCTGGTGATTCCAGCACCTCCCGGATGACCGCAACCCCACTGGCGCCAGCGGCCATGGCTTCCGGCACGCGTTCCGTCGTGATGCCGCCTATGGCCACCACCGGTATGCCAGCCGCCGAAACGACGCCAACAATCAGCTCCGCGCCAGCAGGCTCCATTCCCGGGTGAGTGGCCGTTGTGTATACAGGCCCCGCGACAATGTAGTCGAGGCCTGTCGCATCAAGGCCAGCCACGCTATGCACTGAGCGTCCCACCAGCATGTCGCGGCCCGCCAATAGCTCACGGACGGCAACCACAGGCAGTGAGTCATCTGCAAGGTGCACGCCGTCCGCGTCACAGGCCAGGGCCACGTCCACACGATTGTTGATCAGCAACAGCGCTTTGCCATCGGTAATAGACCGGAGGCGCTGGGCCAGGGCCAGGAACTCACCTGCGGGCATGTCTTTCTCCCGTAACTGCACAGCATTCACGCCGCCAGCGACTGCCTCTTCTACGGCATGAACCAGGGGCTCCGTGCCACCGCATACGGCGCGGTCCGTGACCAGCATCACGCAGGGCAGGGGGAGAGCAATGCTCATGCAGAGCCTATGACGCCTTCAACGGGGCTGCTGGCCTGGGCGTAACGTTTCGTGGCTATGCGTCCGGCCTGGTACGCCTTGCGGCCAGCCTCCACGCCCAGCCGGAAGGCCTCAGCCATCAGTGCAGGGTCTTGGGCCTGGGCGATTGCTGTATTCACCAGCACGGCGTCTGCGCCCATCTCCATGGCCTGGGCCGCGTCTGACGGCACGCCGAGGCCGGCATCCACCACCACGGGGACAGTGGCCTGTTCAATGATGATCTGGATCTCCTCTGCAGTATGGATGCCCTGGCCGGAGCCGATGGCAGACCCCAACGGCATGACGGTGGCGCATCCCATCTCCTGCAGTCGCTTGGCCAGCACGGGGTCTGCGTGGATGTAGGGCAACACCGTGAAGCCGTCCTCTATGAGCAGCTTCGCGGCCTCCAGCGTGCCGACAGCGTCAGGCAGCAGGTACTTGGCGTCAGGGATGACCTCAAGCTTCACCAGATTGGGCAAGCCAAGAGACCGGGCCAGTCGCGCCACCAGTAGCGCTTCGTCAGCAGTCTTGCACCCCGCGGTATTGGGCAGCACGATGTACTTTGACGAGTCGATGGCGTCCAGGATGGTCCGCTGATCTGGGGTGTCAAGGTCCAGACGGCGTATGGCCACGGTCACTACCTCCGCGCCCGACGCCTCCAAGGATGCGACAAGGTCCTCTTCAGAGCGGTGCTTGCCCGTACCCATGAAGAGCCGGGAGCGGAATGTGAATTCGCCTATGTGCAACAGGTCTTCCGTCATGCCTCGTGCCTCAACAACAAACCCCTTGCATGTTTACTGCGTGGACTGCTCAGAAGGAATATCCAGCCTGAAAGGCGGATACACGTCAGTAAGCAGGAACACATACCCCATGACCCGGTAGTGTCATACGTTGATGGCCATGGCAAAGTCAAAGATGCTCTTGGGGTAGCGGCCGGTGAACAGCAGTATGACGCCAGCAATGATTACGAGGACCCCCACCAGCCCACCGCTCTGACCACTACCACCTCTCAAAATACTAAGAATGATGAAGTGGGGGATGGCCAACAGCCATTTGACCAGCACAAGCAGCGGCTTGAGCTCGCCAGGGTACTCAATTTGGAGGTCAGCCGGATATGAATCGACTGAGGCCATAGTGAAGGGTGGGTACTTATCAGTACCCAGGGCATATATGCCGTAGAACTCCACTCGCCACATCCATCTCAGTACGCCGACGTTGAAGTCGAAAATACCCTGCGGGTACTTGCCGGTGAAGAGGATGGAGAAGAAAGCGATGATGCCTAGAAGAAAGGCAACAAACATCAGCACCGCAATTACGATGTAGTGCGGAATGAGCAGCAGCCCTTTTATGAGCCACAGCCATCGGGATAACGGCTCATCAAGACGTC
>JAQBVZ010000226.1 GCA_027625205.1 Chloroflexota bacterium | reverse complement strand
CAACACTGAGGCGAAGATAATCGCGATTATGCCGCCAACCGCAATCATTGCGGCAATCAGCAGGTTACGCAGCCACCCCACGGCTTGGGGAGGCAGCGGCAATTGCACCGGCCCCCAAGAGTATTTGAATGAGAACCAAAAGCTGGTTGCGGTCAGCGCCGCCATCACAACGAATCCCGCTATGAACAGCCAGATACGAGTGAATAGGATAGTCGTGAACACTGACCGTAGCTCCAACTGGGAGAACCATAGCCAGTCCGTATATATGCCACGGAAGACGCTGATAAACAGAAACAGCAGCGCAACTCCTCCCAGCACCAGCCCGATTTTGATATACCTCCGTACCTGCGGAGGCAGTTCCTCCAACTCACTCAGCCGGTCTATTGGGGAGCCGTTTCCATTCCCACCTTCAAATAACAAAGCGGTAACCTCTTAGGTCTGGTTTAGTAACCCTGCAACAGCCTCTATACGACTGTAGTGCCCACGGCGGTTCCTGCCAGGCACTCTAGGAGCGCTGCTGGCCGGCGTCCGTCAATGATATGCGCGTTCACGCCTTGTGCAACCGCTGAAGCGCACGCTTCAAGCTTTGGGACCATGCCACCCTTTACCACGCCGGTGGTCATGAGCGCTTCTGTTTCAGCTAAAAGAATCCGTTCAAGAATACGGCCATTATTGTCCATAATGCCCGCCACATCCGTGAGAAACACGAGGTCTTTGGCGCCTAAGGCCATGGCCAGGGCTCCTGCCACGGTGTCAGCGTTGACGTTGAGCAAATGATGGGCGTTGGCGCTGCCATCCGCTGCATGAATGGATATGGGAGAGATTACAGGAATGTAGCCGGCGTCCACCAGCGCGATAACGGCGGTTGCGTCTATGCGAAGGTCAGTGCCCACATAGCCGAGTTCAGGGTTGCCGATTGTGGCCTGCACCATGCCGCCGTCGACACCAGACAAACCCACCGCCTTTGCCCCCAACGTCGCCAGTGATGCAACCAACTGCTTGTTCACCAAGCCTGCCAGGACAGCGGTGGCCACCTCAAGACTCTCTGCGTCAGTCACCCTGAGGCCGCCTACAAACCGGGCCATGGTGCCCTGGCGCGCCATCCATTCAGTCACGGTATTGCCGCCGCCATGCACTATAACCGGCCGTGCTCCCTGCCGCTGGAGCGCCGCAACGTCTGGCAACGATGTGTCACTCGCGCCAAGGGTGCTGCCGCCGATTTTGATGAGGATTATTGAATTGAAGAACGTCATGGTGTGTCGTGCGCTATCAGGTCGTGTAGGCGCTGTTGAAGGTCACGTACTCTTCCGTGAGTTCGCATCCCCAAGCTGTGGCCTTCGCGTCGCCCAGCCCCAGCCTTACCGTGAAGCTCACTTCAGACAGCTCACGCATCATGGCCACAATGGCGTCTTTGTGGAAGGGTATGGGCTTTCCCTCTTCCATGATGGCCACCTCATCTATAAGCAGGACTATCTGCGACTCATCCACCTCTGCGTTGCTATTGCCCAGGGCAACAATAACGCGGCCCCAGTTGGGGTCATTGCCATGGACAGCAGCCTTTACCAGACTGGAGCTAGCTATCGTCCGCGCTGCGGAGCGGGCGTCCGCGTCACTGCGGGCCCCTTCCACGGTGACTGAGAAGATAGTGTCCACCGCAGTCTCGGCATCGCGCATGAGTTCCTTGGTAAGCTCCGTGCAGATTGCGGTAAGGGCCTCTTCAAACACGGACGCGTCCGGTGAGCCAGCCGTGATTGGCGCGTTTCCGGCCACGCCGTTTGCAAAGAGGAGCACCGTGTCGTTGGTGCTGCCGTCGCCGTCAATGCTTGCCATGTTCAGCGTGTTGTCGATTGCCTGGCGGAGCGCACCTTGGGCGTACTCGCGGTCCAAGGCGGCATCCGTTGTCAGAAAGCACAGCATCGTCGCCATGTTGGGGTGAATCATCCCTGAGCCCTTGATGCAGCCGCCCAGCGTGACAACCTTACCGCCGAGCTTGCAGGTGACGGCTATGGACTTGGGGCGCTTATCGGTGGTCATGATGGCGCGAGCAAAGCTGGCGCCTCCGGCCTCACTCAACGTGATCTTGGGCATGCCTGACCGGATGAGGGCCATGGGTAACTCAATGCCCACAAGTCCAGTGGTGCAGATGCCCAACTCCTCAGGCGCGACCCCCACATGTTTGGCCGCTAACGCCACCATTTCCTGCGCATCCACCATGCCCTGCTGGCCGACACACGCGTTGGCAATGCCGCTTGAGGCCACCGCGCCGCGCACACGTCCTTCAGCTACCTGTTGCTTGGTCAATACCACTGATAACGACGGCAGGCTGTTGGTGGTGTAAGTGCCCACGGTGACACAGGGGCCTTTGGAGAGCAGGATGCCCAGGTCCATCTTGTCCTGGCTGTAGGTTTTCATTCCTGCGTAAGCAGCGCCTGCCACGAACCCACGAGGGCTGGTGACGGTGCCGTCTTTGATTATCTGTACGTTGTCAGACATGACCTGCGCCTCAAACGGAGTGCCCGTGGATTGGAAAGCGGACAGTATATCATGCGTCGCCCGTACGTGGCATAGCTACGAATGAGGCACTTGCTTGCGCCAAAAGGTGCATAGTTAAGGTGGGTTGGGGAGCTGCTTGGCCCAGCGCGGCCAGGCCCCTGATATGGCTGGGTCTCACCGCTTCTACAAATCTCTCTGTCCGTTGACTG
>JAQBVZ010000225.1 GCA_027625205.1 Chloroflexota bacterium | reverse complement strand
GACCACCTGCTGTACGGCATTGTACCCCTCATCTTCTTCAAACCGTTGAGCAAGACCCGGCCTGTTGGCAAACCTGCTGTCCGCCGGAGCCTCCTTGCCCTGCTGATAACGACCCGTGAACAACCCTGCCTGGAGCACCCAGTACGGCGTGGATATCAGGTTCTGGTCAACGCACACCGGGAAAAGCTCAGCTTCTGGCTCTCGCTTCAGGAGGCTGAACTCCGTCTGGACAGCGCGGATGGGGTCCAAGCCCATCTTGTCTGCCGTCCACAGCGCCTTCATCACCTGCCATCCTGAGAAGTTGGACACGCCAACATAGCGGACCTTGCCCTGGCGGACCAGGTCGTCAAAAGCGCGGAGGCTCTCTTCCAGGGGAACTACGGGGTTCCAGGAGTGGATGGTATAGAGGTCAAGGTAGTCGGTACCAAGACGGCGCAGGCTACCCTCCACGCTGGACATCACATGCTTCCTTGAAGCCCAGCGGTCATTGGGGCCAGGGCCCGTAGTGCCGGAGACCTTGCTCCCCAGCACAACTTCATCTCGCCGGCCTTTCACCGCCTTGCCCACGGCCTCCTCAGATTTGCCTTCGTTATGAGTGTCTGAGAGGTCAATGAAATTGCCGCCTGCATCCATGAAGCTGCGTACCACCTCAATGCTCGCCTTTTCATCCACATAGCCGCCCAGCATGTTGGTGCCCAGACAAATCTGAGATACCAGCACGCCCGCAGTGCCTAACCGTACGTATTCCATGCTGCTTCTGTACCTCTGTTATAGCTATCAGTATGACAACGCTTTCACAGCGAAACTATCACACGGGGTTAGCCATGTCACCAAGAGTGCGACGCTCTTTTGGTGGACAGTGCTTACGTTATGCCACTATCATGAAAAGGCCCCTTGCTGGACGCTGCCTGGCGGACGTGCGGCGCGCCGGTGCGTATAGGGGTCCCCGCGGAGAGGTGCTGGAGTGGTTGAACAGGCACGCCTGGAAAGCGTGTGTCCCCGCAAGGGGACCGCGGGTTCGAATCCCGCCCTCTCCGCCAGTTGGACCTCCCGTGACATTGCCCTCTTGCAGCCCGGTGGTACACTATCACGCTACTATGGATAGAGATCTCCCTTACTGGATAGCCTTCAGCCGTGTTCCCTCCGTTGGCGCTGCGCGCGCCACCGTCATGGAGCGCCACTTTCAGACAATGGAAGCGGCTTGGAACGCCTCGGCCGCTGAATTGCGGGCCTCAGGCTTAGACCAACGCACCGTCAATTCCATCGTCACCGTCCGCAGTAGCATCCAACCCAGTGAAGAGATTGCGCGGCTGGAACGTCTGGGTGTGCAAGCGTTCACATGGAACGACCCGGCGTACCCCCCCTCTGCTCCGTGAGGCGCCTGACGCCCCGCCCGTGCTCTACATGAAGGGTACGCTGCTGGCGGAAGACACCAGGGCCGTCACCGTCGTTGGCACGCGGGGACCAACTGTCTATGGCAAAGAGGTGGCCCGCCATTTGGCAGGTGAACTGGCCTCCGCAGGCATCACCATCATCAGCGGGCTTGCCAGAGGCATAGACGCCATCGCGCACCGGGCAGCCCTGGAAGCGGGTGGCCGAACCATTGCGGTAATGGGTTCCGGCATTGATGTCATGTATCCGCCTGAGCACCGTGAATTGGGCTATGAAATCTCCCAGCAGGGGGCGCTTCTAAGTGAATATCCGTTGGGCACCCGGCCAGACGCGCATCACTTTCCGCGCCGTAACCGCTTGCTCAGCGGCCTGAGTCTGGGTACTCTGGTTATAGAGGCTGGTGAGAAGAGCGGCTCCTTGTGGACCGTGCGTCATGCATTGGAACAAGGGCGGGAGGTATTCTGCGTACCGGGAAGCATCTACTCACCGGCCAGCCGATTAACCAATGCCCTCATTCAAGAAGGCGCAAAGCTGGTTATGGACGTAAGGGATATAGTAGAAGAGTTGAACCTGAGTTTGGTGGCCGCCACACAGCAGCCCTTACCGGGACTTCTCACCGCTGACACGGAAGAGGAGTCCCTATTGCTGAAGTGGCTGAGTGCGGAGCCTGTCCATGTTGACCAGTTGAGCCGCGAAAGCGGACTGCACGTCACCACCGTGACAGGGACTCTGGCCCTCATGGAACTGAAGGGGTTGGCGAAACAAGTCGGTGCAATGAATTACATACGCACTCGAGAGGCAACGGCCGGGTATGAAACGGCCTCCGCCTGAGTGCCAAGTTAAGTAGGTTAATAGGAATGGCAAAAGCATCTGACAAGTATCTGGTCATTGTGGAGTCGCCCACCAAAGCCAAGACCATTGGTCGCTACCTGGGCAAGAATTACACAGTAACGGCGTCCATGGGTCACGTCCGAGACCTCCCTAAGGGGAGCATCGGCGTGGACACGGAAAATGGCTTCCTCCCTGAATACACCGTCATGAAGGGCAAGCAGACCGTCATCACGGAACTCAAGAAGGCCGCCAAGGGTGTTGCCACCATCTACCTGGCCACTGACCCTGACCGAGAGGGTGAAGCCATTTCATGGCACCTTCTGCAAGCCGCTTGCTGGAAGAACATCCCCATCAAGCGCGTTGTCTTCCATGAGATAACACCAGACGCCATTACAGAGGCGTTTGCTCACCCCCGTGAAATAGACATGCAACTGGTGAACGCACAGCAGGCGCGGCGCATCTTGGACCGCCTGGTTGGATACCGGTTGAGCC
>JAQBVZ010000224.1 GCA_027625205.1 Chloroflexota bacterium | reverse complement strand
ATTGACGTGCCGGGCGCCATTGCTGACGCATGAGATGCCCACCACCAACCGTTGATGTTCATCCTGAGCGTCCACCTCAGCAGCAGCCACGTTGAAGCGCTGGCGCAGCTTGGGGAGGAGCGAATGCGCCACCTGGCGCTTGCCCTTAAGCGAGTCATTGTCATGAAGGCGAAATGTGAGACGGCAGACGCCCACTTGCATGACTGAGAGCCCCAACGTACTTAGGTTACGCCGCCACTATACCAGGGGGCCTGCCGCATACCCACCAGCGCCTGTCCATAAATCAAGCAAATCACTACGTTGACCAAGATTGTGCAATGTTTTACTATCGCCACAGTCCATCATGCATTCTCCAACCGGCATCCACGCATGCGCAGTTGTCCCATTCCACTGTAATCAGGTGTCCGCTTGGATGTACCCGAGGTTGTAGTTGAGCGGCTCCCCAGATACCTGCGCTCACTGACGCAACTCCTGCAAGGCGGCACGGAGGTGGTCAATTCTCAGCAGCTTGGTGAGCTTCTCCAAGTCACTTCTGCTCAAATCCGCAAGGACCTGAGCTACTTTGGGCGCTTTGGGAAGCAAGGCAGGGGCTACAACATCCGGAACCTGATAGAACAGCTCCGGCACATCCTGGGTCTGGACCGTACGTGGAATGTGGCGCTGGTGGGGGTGGGAAGGCTTGGCCGGGCCATTATCAGCTACCCCGGCTTCCAACCGGAGGGCTTCAGGGTTGTGGCCTGCTTTGACGCCGACTCAAGCGTGGTTGGGCAGACGGTGGGTGGGTTAACCATCCAACCCACCTCAGACCTAGCCGGCGGCCTGGCCAAAGAACACGTACAAATAGTCATTGTGGCCGTGCCTTCCGCCCATGCTCAGGAAGTTATCGATGTCCTGGTGTCAGCAGGCATCAAGTCCATCCTGAACTACGCGCCCGTGGCCACGCAGGTGCCTCCAGACGTGCGTATACGCAACATAGACCCTGTTCTGGCCTTCCAGTCCATGACGTACTACCTAACACCGCCAGACGTGTCCTGAGAGCCTCACAGGTCCCTCAAAGCATAAAAAAAGGCCCCCGGTGCAGCACAGGGGGCCTTTTCTACATATCTACGTCAATCCTACTGAGAGCCTGGGTCCCGCTCCGGAGCGCCCGCGCCACGGCGGCGGCGCCTGGTAATCTCCAACCGTACCTGGGCGCGGCGCAATGAATGCAAGGCCCGCTCCAGGTCAATGTCATCACCGCGATGGGCAAGACGCTCTTGAGCGCGCTGGACTGCCTCATGAGCGCGGGCTTCATCTATCTCTTCCATGCGCTCAGCCGCGTCCGCCAGAACGGTTACCGTGTCACCCGTCACCTGCATGAAGCCGCCAGTGATGACAAGAAAGCTATCCTGTCCCTCAGCGCCGTACCGCAATTCACCGGGCAGGAGCATGGTCATCAGCGCTGCGTGGTGCGGCAGCACGGTCATCTCACCCTCACTGCCTGGGGCAACCACCATATCCACGTCTCCCTCATACAGGAGGCGCTCACCCGTGACAATTTCCAAACGCATGGTTGCCATGGAGTTTCTTACGCCGAGGTCCCGGCGCCCTCCCGGGTGCTGGCCCGCTCAATCACCTCATCAATGGTGCCAGCCATGTAGAAGTCCTGCTCGGAAATGTGGTCGTGCTTACCTTCCAGGATTTCCTTGAAGCCGCGCACGGTCTCAGTGGTGGGCACGTACCGGCCCTCACGGCCCGTGAACTGCTCCGCCACGTAGAAGGGCTGGGAGAGGAACCGCTGGATGCGGCGAGCGCGTCCCACCGTTACCTTGTCCTCTTCCGCCAACTCCTCCATACCCAAGATGGCAATAATGTCCTGCAGTTCTTTGTAGCGCTGCAGTACTGATTGAACGCCCCGGGCCGTCTCATAGTGCTCCTGGCCCACAATATTGGGGTCAAGAATGCGTGAGGAGGAGGTCAGAGGGTCTACGGCAGGGAACAACCCCTGCTCAGCAATTGACCGCTCCAGCGCAATGACCGCGTCCAGGTGACCGAACGTCGTGCTCACGCCAGGGTCGGTGTAGTCGTCAGCGGGCACGTAGATGGCCTGGAATGAGGTGATGGAACCCTTCTTTGTGGAGGTAATACGCTCCTGAAGGTCTCCCATTTCCGTGCTCAGGGTGGGCTGATAACCCACAGCGGAAGGCATCCGGCCCAGCAACGCTGAGACCTCCATGCCCGCCAGGATATACCGGTAAATGTTGTCAATGAACAGCAACACGTCCTGGTTCATGGTGTCACGGAAGTACTCCGCCATGGTCAGACCGGTCATGGCAATCCGCAGGCGCACTCCAGGGGGCTCATTCATCTGACCAAAGACCAGTGCCGTGCTGCTCAATACGCCGGACTCTTGCATCTCATGCCAGAGGTCGTTGCCCTCACGGGAACGCTCACCCACACCGGCGAAGACTGAGTAGCCCTTGTGGACGTTAGCAATGTTCCGGATGAGTTCCTGAATGATTACCGTCTTACCCACACCGGCGCCGCCGTATGCGCCAACCTTACCACCCTTGGTGAAGGGAGCAATAAGGTCAATGGCCTTTACTCCCGTCTCCAAGATTTCAGTGGTCATGCTCTGCTCTTCATAGGCAGGGGCCACACGGTGAATGGGCCAACGCTCCTTGGCGTCAACAGGTCCAAGGCCATCCAAAGGCTCTCCCGTCACGTTGAAGAGGCGGCCCAG
>JAQBVZ010000223.1 GCA_027625205.1 Chloroflexota bacterium | reverse complement strand
CACGTATGCGCAACTGCGGTTAGTGGAGTTGCGTGAACTGGAGAAAGAAGCCAGTCAGATCCGTGGAGAGGTGGACCGTGAGGTGGTCCGCTATGCCTTGATGCCCTTGGTGGCGGACCTTCGCTCCAAATATGGCGAACTGCCCGATACCCTTCAGTACTTAGATCGCCTTGAAGAGGACATGCTGGAACACCTTCAGCAGTTCCGGGGTGGTGAAGAGCAGTCGGGGCCGCAAGTCGCCGCGTTCTTGCCCGCAATGCGGCCTCAGGACCCGGAAGAGCTCTGGGGCAGGTACCAGGTGAATGTACTGGTGAGCAATCACCGAGGTAACGGCGCGCCGGTTGTTATTGAGTCGGCCCCTACCTACTACAATCTCTTTGGCAGAGCTGAGTACCGCTTTCGTATGGGCGTTTCAAGCACAGACCTGACCATGGTCCAGCCGGGGGCACTGCACCGTGCCAATGGAGGATTCTTGGTTCTCCAGGCGCGTGACGTCATCAATAATGCGATTGTCTGGCAGACACTCAAGCAGGTGCTCCGCACCCAGGAGGTGCGTATTGAGAACATGGGTGAACAGTTCTCACCTGTACCCACTCTCACTCTGCGGCCGCAACCCATTCCGGTAGATGTCAAAGTGGTGCTGGTGGGACACCCGCAACTTTTCCGGCTTCTCCTGTTGTACGACGAAGACTTTCACAAGCTCTTTAAGGTCAAGGCGGACTTTGACACTGAGATGGAGCTTACAAGTGAGAATGTCCGTAAGTACGCCTCCTTTGTAGTTAATCGCATTCAAGAGGAGGGTTTGCGACATTTCGACAACGAGGCCATCGCCCGCCTGGCGGAGCACTCCAGCAGGCTGGTGGAAGACCAACGGAAGATGACCACCCGTTTTGCCGACGTTGCCCAACTGGTCACTGAATCTGATCACTGGGCGGGTGTCGCAGGCCATGACCTGGTTGGTGCTGAGGATGTCGATACAGCCATTGCGGAGAAGATACATCGCTCCAACCTGCCTGAGGAACGACTCCAAGAGTTCTACGACGAAGGCACGTTGAAGATTGACGTGGATGGCGCGGTGACGGGCCAGGTGAACGGACTTGCCGTTATAGATCTGGGTGACTACTCCTTTGGCCGTCCGTCCCGGATTACTGCCCGCGTATCCTTGGGCCACGGAGAGGTCACCAACATTGACCAGGAGAGCCGACTCAGCGGTCGCATCCACAATAAAGGGTTCAACATCCTTGTGGGCTATCTTGCAGGGAAGTACGGGTTGGACGGCCCGCTTCCCATCCGTGCGAGCATTGCCTTTGAGCAAACATACGATGAAATTGACGGGGACAGCGCATCCAGCACGGAGCTATACGTGTTGCTGTCCAGCCTGGCCGACGTTCCCATACTTCAGGGCATTGCGGTTACCGGGTCCGTAAACCAGTTTGGGGACGTCCAGGCCGTAGGCGGGGTGACTCGCAAGGTGGAGGGATTTTATGAAGTATGCAAGGCGCGTGGGCTCACAGGGAAACAAGGCGTGGCACTCCCGGCCTCCAATGTAAAGAACCTGGTCCTCAGCCAAGAGGTGGTGAACGCCGTCAAAGAGGGCCGCTTCCATATTTACGCCGTGTCCACCATTGAAGAGGGGCTAGAGGTGCTGACAGGGATCCCTGCGGGTGAGCGTCAGGAGGATGGCACGTACACGGAGGGAACGCTCAACCACCGCGTACACGCCGCCATTGATAGGCTGATGGAACGACAGCGGGCGCTGAGTCGCGATAATGGTGGAGGGGGACGTGCTGAGACCGTGGTCATTGAAGCACCAAGCGCAGGTGCGCCGGAAGAAGGCAATGACAGGGACAAGCGGGAGGGCAATGGTGGGCCGCCTGAACCACCGCCCGCCTAAGGAGTAGTGAGGGATGCTGGTTGTTCCCGCCACCTTTGCTACAATAGGCGTTCAAGACTAGGTCTCCTGACGTCTGATTGCGGACGATGCGGGAGAGGCGAGAGGAAGACCACGTGGCAACGGACATGGGACAGCGCTATATTTGCAGCAAGTGCGGTGCGGAATTCATGGTAACCAAGGGCGGTACAGGTGACGCGAAATGCTGTAGCCTGCCGCTCCAACGGAAATAAGCATGGCAAACCAACTAGGAAAACGGTACGTCTGCTCCAACTGTGGCGCCACGCTCCTATGCACCAAGGCCAGTGATAGCCAGGTGAGTTGCTGTGACCTGCCAATGGAACTTCTACAACCGCGCAACCTCCCTTCAGCGGACTAAGGGTGACGGCCATTGAAGTGGCGTGAAGCCACGCGTTACTTGCCAGTTACCGCCTAGATGTCCCTTTCTCCTGCAGCGTCCTTCCGCCCACGTATTGACCGGCGCTCCACCTTCCAGCTATGTTCCTTTTATCAGCCAGCGTATGCCGGAAATGGCCAGAGATTTCATCAACGCGTCCAATCGTAGCTATTTGAGAAGTATCGAGCCGTTTAGACATTTGGAGGAGGCAGGATGACCACGTACACACGGTATGGGAACGACTTTCCTTACGACTACTACATGAGAGGCGAAGGCATCCCCATCTACTCAGCCATGGGCGGCGTGGATGACGTCACGCAGTTGCCACGTGGAGACTGGGCCCAGACTGGTGGCAAGGGCACTTTCATCCAGCTGGACGGCACCTTCCAGTCCCAGCGTGGTCTGTATGTGGGCGAAATCCTCGGGGGAGGTGCTATGAACCCTGAGAAA
>JAQBVZ010000222.1 GCA_027625205.1 Chloroflexota bacterium | reverse complement strand
AGATACTGGACCAGGCCGGAGGCGATTCCCACAAGGGCAATACCGCCGCTGGCAAGCGACAAGGCAAACCTGCTGACGACAAGGTACGGCGAGCTTCTTCATGGCGTGTACCCGTTAGCCTATCACCAGGGCGTCTGCTTATAGTAGGCGTCGTTACTCTCCTTGCAGGGCTGCTGTTGCCCTTCCCTGACGGCATCTCGAAGTTCGTCGCATGGCTTGGCGTTGGGCTCTTTGTGTTGTCGTACGTGCTGTTCTTCGCACAACCGCGCAGGAATGTAGAGCGGCGGTGGCGCGGCCAGAGCATGGAAGATATAGCGCCGCAGAGTCAGTTGGAACGCTTCTGGCGGTGGCTCACGCGCAGTTAAACGCAACCACGTCTATGTAACCACCAGGGGCTGAGGTAATCTCGGCCCCTTTTGTTTGGCCGTTTTCTGCGGCAGGCCATGGGGTTTACCCTCATGTACAATGGCCCGGCTCTCTAGAACTTTCTCCCCAGAATTACATTTGAGTAGGTGCTGCCATTCAGACTGCGTTGAAGAGCTTCATATTGCACTTGGAGTGTACCGGGTGTCACACGACCTACAGCGCCGACCAACTACACACCACATGTCCCGTCTGCGGCAAGGTGCTCTACGCCCGCTACGATTTGAATGAGGCGCGACGCCACATGGACCGCAACGTGATTGCCAAGCGTAAGCCTTCTATGTGGCGTTACTTTGAGGTGCTTCCCGTCCGTGATGAGGCCCACGTGGTTTCATTAGGAGAGGGGGCCACGCCGATGGCAAGGGCGCACAGGCTGGAGCAGGCGCTGGACGCGCGTGAACTGTACCTGAAAGACGAGGGCGTGAACCCCACGGGGTCCTTCAAGGCCAGAGGACTGTCAGCGGCGGTGTCCAAGGCCAAGGAGCTAGGCCAGAACCGCCTGGTGCTGCCCTCCGCTGGGAACGCTGCGGGGGCTCTGGCCTCTTATTGCGCCAGGGCTGGGATGGAGGCCCACGTCTTCATGCCCAAGGATGCACCGGAGGCGAATAAGATTGAATGCCAGGCCGCAGCCGCGTACCTCACACTGGTAGACGGCTTTATCTCAGACGCCGGTGCCATGGCCAAAGAACGGGCCAAGGAGCTGGGGCTGTTCGACGTATCGACCTTGCGTGAGCCGTACCGGGCTGAGGGCAAGAAGACCATGGGTTATGAGATTGCTCAGGACCTAGACTGGAAGCTGCCTGAGGCCATCATATATCCCACGGGCGGCGGCACGGGCATTGTTGGCATGTGGAAGGCGTTTGAGGAGATGGAGGCCATGGGCTGGATAGGCAGTGAACGCCCCAGGATGATTGTGGTGCAGGCTGAAGGGTGTGCGCCCATTGTCCGTGCCTACGAACAGGGAGCAGACCACGCCGAGCCATGGGAGAACCCCACAACGGCAGCTGCTGGCATCCGTGTCCCCGCCGCAATTGGCGACTACCTCATCTTGCAGGCGGTGCGAGAGAGCGGGGGCACGGCGGTGACGGTGAGCGAGGACGAGATTTTTCAGGCGGTACGCCAGATGGCAACCCTGGAGGGCGTGTTTCCCGCCCCAGAGGGCGCGGCCACGCTAGCGGGATACGCTAAGCTCCGTGCTAGCGGTAACCTGGCCCCGGAGACCTCTGTGGTGTTGATGAACACAGGGTCTGGCTTCAAGTACCTGGAACTGTTGGGGTAGCCATTGGGCTGCATGCGTCTGGTTGACGGCCTTACGCGCAACCGGTAGGCTTTCCGCCGTTCCATCAAACGCCCGTTACGGGCTCCCATCGATTCACAATGAGGAGGATACGAACATGACGACTCAACCCTGGCGTTCAAGCTGGGTCATGGCCAACGGCATCAGGACCCACTATTCAGAGGCAGGCGACGACGGCCCCGCGGTTATCCTGCTGCACGGCGGCGGGCCTGGTTCTTCAGGCGCGGCAGGGTGGCGTTTCATGATTCCCGCGCTTGCACCCCATTTCCGTGTGTACGCGCCTGACCAGGTCTCCTTTGGCCAGACTGACATGAGTGACCCCCACGCCTGGCCCTACAACGGCATTGAGAGCCTGGTGGAGCACGTGGCAGCCTTTGCAGACGCTCTTTGCTTGGACACATTCCACGTTGTGGGTAACTCTCAGGGCGCCTATGTAGCGGCCAAGTACACGCTGGACCACCCAACCAGGGTCAAAAAGCTGTTCCTCATTGGCAGTGCAACTATTGCCGGAGCCATGGGCGTGGCCCCCATGATGACACCTGGCATGAAGGCGCTTATAGAGTATGACGGCACTGAGAAGAAGATGCGTGCGTTCCTTGAGGCCATTGTCACCGACCAGTCCACTGTGACGGAGGAATTGGTGAAGGGGCGTAACGACGCCTATAACCTGCCCGGCGTGCCGGAGGCCACCAAGGTATTTAGTGATGTCCGGCCCAAGCTGGTATCAGACCCCAACTTGAACCAGCACTACAGCCTGGAGGGGCGGCTGAACAAGCTCACTATCCCCACCAAGTTCATCTGGGGCGCTGTAGACAAATTTGCGCCGCCTGAACTGGCCCACCAGTTTCAGGACAAGATTCCGAACCTTCCCATTGAGTTCATTGAGGGTGCTGGGCACCAAGTTCAGACGGACAAGCCGGACATCGTCAACAAGATGGTAATCGACTTTCTCAAGTAATCAGCAGTCGTTTAGGAAGAAAGAGGGGGCGCCAAAGGCGCACCCTCTTTCTTCCTTGCAACAC
>JAQBVZ010000221.1 GCA_027625205.1 Chloroflexota bacterium | reverse complement strand
AGAGTATGCCTTCTGAAGGTCTTAACCGGTTTCGTTCCTTCTACTGGACGGCTTCACCTGATGCGTCCACTACCCACCAGACGTCGTTGACCGCCTGTCCGGTGGCGTCACCGGGCTTCTCGTCAGGTGGGTAGTAGTAGAGAGGCCAGCCGTTGTAGGTGACCTGCTTTGTGCCGTCACCCCTGGAGATGACACCAAGAAGGCTCTCTGTGACCCCTTCCCCAGCGGATGGGTCTTCCACCGTGAGCAGTGGTGGCCAAGCGCCGGCGCAACCGCCGGAGCAATTGGAGGTGTTGGGCTCGTCGTTGGTGAACAGGTAGAGGATACGGCCAGTGGCGTCACTCAGAACGGTGCCGAGTTCAGGATGAACGGACGTAGTGACCAGGGCCGTGGAGTAGATGGGACCGCCGTTGGCGGATACCAGCCACCAGACGTCGTTGACGGCCTGTCCGGTGGCGTCGCCGGGCTTCTCGTCACGGGCAAAATAGTACAGAGGCCAGCCGTTGTAGGTGACCTGGGTTGAGCCGTCGTCCCTTGTGATAGTCCCCAAACGGTTGGAGTCCAGCCCCTCACCGACTGAGGCATCGCCTTCGGTGATTAAGGGCGGCCAAGCGTTGGCACAGCCGCCGGAACAATTGGAAGTCTCGCGCTCGTCGTTAGTGAAGAGATAGAGGACCATTCCTTCTGAGTCAGTAATGATTGACCCAAGCTGAGCATCTGAGGAAAGGGTCAGCTGGGCAGGTCCAGTGGTTGGCTCTTGAGTGGATGTGGGAGTTGGTAGCGGGGTAGACGTTGGCGCCGGCGCTGAAGTTGGCGTTGGCGTGGCCTGGGTACAAGCTGCTAGCATCATCAAAAGGATCACGAAGACTACTGTTGGGGTGAACCGCTTGAGCGGTAGCCTTGGGGAGTGCCCCGTCCGATACGCCCACATTCTCATCAACATACCTCACTTATCACTTAATGAATTTTTAGGATGGCGCTTTGTGACCATATGTATCTACGACGAGACCTCATGGATTGGACTCATCACAGAGTCTGGCTATGCTGACTTAGCATGAGTCCCCTCAAGACGTAGCGGGTGGTACACTGGATGTAGCTACATTTCCGAGGAATTAGCGTGAGTATGCGAGACGTCATTTCAGGGTTGGTGCGCCACTGGCCTGCGGTGCTTCTGGTAGTTGCGGTGGCCTCTGCGGACCAGCTCACCAAATACCTGATATCCCACAACATGGCCCTTGGTGAGTCCATCCCCACAACGGGCCTCTTCCGGCTCACCTATGTTCACAACACCGGTAGTGCCTTTGGCTTGTTGCCGGGCCAGAACGCCCTACTTACTATTGTCTCCTTCCTGGGCGTGGCATTACTGCTCTGGATGTACCGCACCCATGGCGCCCAGGCCAAGCTCCTCCGAGTCAGCCTGGCGCTCATGCTAGCTGGCGCAATGGGCAACCTCATTGACCGTCTGGCCTATGGCAAGGTTATCGACTTTGTGGATATAGGTCGGTGGCCCATCTTCAACGTGGCCGACTCCTCCATCGTCACCGGCGGCATCGTCCTTGCGTGGATTATGTTCACGACCAAGGACAGTAAGGATAAGGCTGTGGATGACGCTGACGAAGGTGCCGAGGCGCTGGAAGATACATACGTTGCCCATGACCAGCCAGAGAGCAATTAACCGCCGGCAGTGGACGGCAGCCACTAGCGCCGCGCGCCTCGATCGCGAAGTGCAAGCCCACTGTCCCGACCTCAGCCGCTCCCGATGCGCACGACTCATAGACGAAGGCTGGGTGCGCTTGAACGGGACCACCGCCAAACCCGCATCACCCGTACGCCATGGCGACATCATTGAAGTGATAGTGCCGCCTCTCACGCCTTTGGACGTGGAACCCCAATCCATGCCAATCGCAGTCGTTTATCAGGACGCGCACATGCTGGTGGTTAATAAGCCAGCGGGGATAGCCGTCCATCCAGGCCCCGGCCACCCTGACCGTACGCTGGTGAATGCGTTGCTTGCTTTGGTGCCTGACCTTAAGGGCATAGGCGGCGTGCAGCGGCCAGGTATTGTCCATCGGCTGGACAAGGACACCTCCGGGCTTATGGTGGTCGCCAAGACAGACCGTACCCATGCCAGCCTCACGCAACAGCTCAAGGAGCGACGCGTCAAAAAGACCTACGTCGCCCTCGTAAGTGGCGCCGTCGCCCAGGCTGAAGGAGAGGTGGATGCGCCTATTGCACGGCACCCGCGGAACCGGAAGCGCATGGCGGTTGTCGTTGGCGGGCGGGGCGCCGTTACCAGGTACAAGGTCGTCCGTCGCTATCCCGACTGCACCCTTGTTGAGGCGTACCCTGTCACGGGCCGTACGCACCAGATACGTGTGCACTTCGCATCACTGGGCCATCCGCTGATTGGTGACAAGGTGTATGGCAAGGCCTCGGCCCTGGTTGAGCGACACTTCCTCCACGCTGCGCGGCTGGGGTTCTACCTTCCGCCGGAGGAGTTGGAGTGGCGAGAGTTTGAGTCACAGTTGCCTGACGACTTACAAGCGGCGCTGGACATGCTTGAGGCGGGAGCTTGACCTAAGCCTTCCAGGAGGACAGAGATTCTACATTCGCCTCCTGTGTCACCGGTGGTAGACTTAAACCATGACTTCCAACGTACGCGTACGCTTCGCACCCAGCCCCACGGGTGAGCCCCACCTGGGCAACATCCGCACCGCCCTGTTCAACTGGCTCTTTGCCCGTAA
>JAQBVZ010000220.1 GCA_027625205.1 Chloroflexota bacterium | reverse complement strand
CAGGGACCACCGGATTGCACGGGCAGCGCCTGCACCGTCTTCCTCAGGCTGGAACTGATGGTAAGCGTCTGATGAGCAGCCAAACCCTATGACCTCAGCCAATATGGGGGCGTTCCTGCGGAGGGCATGGTCAAGAGCTTCCAGTACCAGAATCCCGGCGCCCTCTGCGGGGACAAATCCGTCTCTGTCTGCATCAAATGGTCGGCTTGCCTTTTCAGGTTCCTCATTGCGGGTGCTGAGGGCGCGCATGGCGCTGAATCCAGCCAGACCAAGCTCACTGATGCCCGCCTCCGTGCCGCCGGAAATCATGATGTCTGCGGCGCCCCGCCTGATGATCTCAGTCGCCTCTCCAATGGACTGGCTGGAGGCCGCACACGCTGTGGTCACCGTACCACTGTAACCCTTTGCGCCTATGAACCTGCTCAGGTTGGCGGCGGCCATGTTGGGCAACGTTGTTGGAAAATGGAAAGGGCTGAGGCGTGCGCCTCCACGGTTTACTAGCAATCGCATGGCCTGCTCTATTTCAGGGTAGCCGCCGTTGCCGTTGCCCAGCAGCACACCAGTGCGCTCACCGTCATAGTTGCCGTCCTTCAGACCGGCGTTCGCCATGGCCTCATTGGTGGCAACTACCGCCAGTTGAGAGAACCGCGCCAGGCGGCGGACTTCACGGCGGTCTATGTACTTTTCAGGGTCAAACCCTGTCACTTCGCCAGCAATGCGGGATGGGTAGCCCGTTGGGTCAGCCAGCGTCATGGGACCAATGCCGGAACGTCCGTGTATGAGGCCATCCCAAAACGCGGCCACAGACTCCCCAAGAGGCGTTATGGCGCCCAGGCCGGTTACCACCACGCGTCGTCTTCCGTTATGTGTCAGTTCAGTCATCTGGGGTTGGCCTCAAGACTACCGCCTCCGGCAAGTTCCCGGTTGAAGGGGTCTAGTTCAGGGTAGTACTCAGGGGCCGTGTTGTACCAGTGTTCTAACCCCTCTCCCACGACGAAAAGCGATCCTGTGGCGAGGACCAAGTCTTCCGAGGTGGCCTTAGCCATGGCAACGCTAAAGCCCTCCGCAACGGTGGACGCTTCAGCGACAGGGATGCCGACACGTCCAAAGGCTTCACTCAGGCGTGACGTTGGGACTGACCGGGGATGCCGTGACTGGCAGAGGACCGCCAGATCAACTATGGGTGCAAGTTGTGCCACCATCCCATCCAAGTCCTTATCACCAGAGCAGCCGAAGACCAATATAGTCTTACGGCCGGGTAAGAATTCTTCTACCGTCTCTCTTAACCGGGACATGGAGTGCGTATTGTGAGCGCCGTCTATGACAACATAGGGCGCTGCGTTGATGACCTGGAAGCGTCCTGGCCACTGTACTTCCCTGATGCCTTGGGTAATGGCTTCACTGGTTACATGCATATCCAGCGCCTCAACAGCGGCAATGGCTGCTGCCGCGTTCTCCCGTTGATGAGGGCCCAGGAGAGGTAGCCAGATGTTGTACGTGTTGTTGGGTGTCGTTATAGATACTTCCTGCCCCGTTAACTCTTTCCGCCCTGCCTGCCAGGTAATCTCATGCCCTAACCGCAATGGTCTGGCGCCCATCTCACGGCAAGCTTCCAATACCACGGCTTCCGCCTCAGACGGTTGAGGTGATACCACCACGTCTGCGCCTGGTTTGATGATGCCTGCCTTTTCCCATGCAATTTGAGATAGCTCTTCACCCAGGATGTCGGTATGGTCCAAGCTGAGTGAGGTGATTACGGCCACCCGGCCATTGGCAACGTTCGTGGAGTCCAACCTTCCTCCCAGGCCCACTTCCAACACCTGAACGTCCGCAGACTCCTCACGGGCTAGGTCAAAGGCCATGGCGGTGAGCGCTTCAAACGTACTGGGCTGGCCATAGGGACTGTCCGTCGCCATAGCTTCAACCGATTCCCACACGCGTTCCAGGTATTCGACGAACATCTCCTCGGAGACGGGTATTCCGTCTAGCCTGATGCGTTCACGAAAGGTGAGAAGGTGGGGAGACGTGAAAGTCACCGCCCGGAGACCTGCCGCCTGCAGGATGCTGGAGACCATTGCGGCCACGCTCCCCTTGCCCTTGGTCCCGGCTATATGGACCACTGGTGCGCTCTCTTGGGGTGAGCCAAGCCGGTGGGCCAAGTCCCTCATGCGTCCCAAGCCCAGTTTCTGAAGGGGCGCTTCACGGCCTGCCATGCGTTCGTAGTCGGCCAGACTCACCAGGCGGTGGAGAGCGCTGGCGTAAGCAGCTGAAGGGGCTGGTTGGCGGTCAGCAGGGGAGGTCAAGGTCATGTCCTGGACAGAGAATGGGACGCCTGAGACGGCAATAGCAACGCGGGTGCTCCCGCAGTTTTCTATCTGATTGTAGGGCATATGCACGGGGAGGCGCAAAGGACGCCCAGTCTAGCGCACGAGCTCAGCGAGGACCGATGCCACCTGCGCAACCTCCTCCTCCGTGTTGAAGTAGGCCGTGCTGAAGCGGACACCGTCAGGGTTATGAACGTTCCTCGCAACTATGTGGTGCTGCTCTTGGAGCGTGGTCACAAGCTCATCCGGTTGCCACCCAGCTAGGCTGAAGGTGGTGAGCCCTGAAACCGAGTCCGTCTCCTCTGGGCCCAACAGTGCGCAGCCGGGGATGGCCTTGGCCAGTTCACGAAGCAAACGCGCCAACTCCACGGCCCTCGCCTCAGTGACCTGCACGCCCGTATCTCTAGCAAGCCGAATAGCTTCCG
>JAQBVZ010000219.1 GCA_027625205.1 Chloroflexota bacterium | reverse complement strand
CCACTCCACCTCCGGGCCCTCCGCCACCTGGAAGCCCATCGAGACGAAGATGTCCAGTATCTTGCGGAGGATTATGGTGTTTGGATGGTAACGGCCCAAGTCCACGGGGCGTCCTGGCAGCGTGATGTCTATCTGGTCCGCCGCAAGCCCGCCGACGACGGCGCTCTGGAGAGCGGAACGTCGCGCCTCCATTCCCTCTTCCAGCGCCTGCTTGATCCGGTTAGCAGCAGCACCCACGGCCTTGCGGTCGTCGATAGGCATATCAGACAGGCTACGGAGCGCCTGGGTCAGCTTGCCGCTACGGCCAAGGTATGCGACACGCCACGCCTCAACGGCATCAGCGTCTGGCGCAGCGTCAAGCTCCGCCAGCGCGGCGGCGCGCAGGGATTCCAGTTCTTGCAAGCGGGATTCAGTCGTCACGGGCTATGGGCCTCTCGCGCGGTTGCAAGGCCACGGCCTTGTTGCGCCACATTATAAGGAGCGCCCAAGGGCAGGGCAAGGTGAGGGGAGGACGAAGGGACGCGCGTTCCGGTAAGCAACGAAGGCCGCTCATGGTTCGAGAACCTCACCACGAACGGCCTTATAATGCATTAATCCTTCATCCCGACCATATCGGAGAGTCTTCGACGGAACGACGTGGCCGGAAGACGTGACCTGGCCTACTTTTTGCCGGTATCGATGAGCTTAGGGTCGTTGATCACTTCAATTTTCAACTGCTTGGGCTGCTTAGACTCCAGCTTCAGGAAGGTCAGGGTGAGTACACCGTTCTCGTACTCTAGCGTAGCTTGCTGATAGGGGCCAGTGCTATCATGTGACGGTGACTGAACCCATGTTGCTGATAGCCACCAACAACCAGCACAAGGTGTCGGAGTTCCGACGCCTGCTGGGGGATATGCCTTGCCGTTTGGTGACGCCTCGCGATGTCGGTCTAGAATTAGACGTAGAGGAGGACGGCGTCACGTTTGCTGAGAATGCGGCAAAGAAGGCCCGTGTCTTCGCCGCCGCCACCGGGCTGCTTTCACTGGCCGACGACTCCGGTATAGAGGTCGATGCGTTGGATGGACGCCCTGGGGTATACTCGGCGCGCTACGGTGGGCCTGAGCTCTCAGATGAGGGCCGTGTGCATTTGATGCTTCGCGAGTTGGTGGACGTGCCGGTGGAACAGCGAGGTTGCCGGTATGTGGCCGTAATCGCAATCGCATGGCCTGACGGGCGCTTAGAGCAGTTCGAAGACGCTTGCGAGGGACGTGTCGCTTTCGAGCCTTCAGGAGCCAACGGCTTTGGGTATGACCCCGTGTTCTACGTCCCCAGTGAGGACGCGACCATGGCTGAGATATCCTCTGAGGCCAAGGACCGCATCAGTCACCGGGGCATCGCCGTCAGGAAAGCAGCCGATTCGCTGCGGAGGGCAATCGCAGATCCCAACATAGCGCGCATAGACGCGTGAAGAGATAGCACTCATGGAACCCCTTGTAGATAAGTTTGGCAGACCCTTGCGGGACCTCCGCATTTCAGTGACGGACCGGTGTAACTTCCGCTGCACGTACTGCATGCCAGCGGAGATATACGGTGAACGGTATGAGTTCCTCCCCAAGGGCCAACTCCTGTCCTTTGAGGAGATTACCCGCCTGACTCGGCTGCTAGTACGGGGCGGGGTGAACAAGCTGCGCCTGACCGGCGGCGAACCTCTGGTGCGGGTAGACCTGGACCAACTCATCGCCGCACTGTCGCCAATCGAGGGTGTGGACGACATCACGCTGACCACCAACGCCTACCTTCTCCAGCAGATGGCGGGCAAGCTGAAGGCGGCGGGGCTTCAACGCATCACAGTGAGCCTTGATTCCCTAGACCCGGAGATCTTTGGGAAGATGAACGGCCGGGGATACAAACCCCAGCGCGTGCTGGACGGCATCCAGGCGGCTGCGGACGTGGGCCTCCTTCCTATCAAGATCAACTCTGTGGTTCAGAAGGGCGTTAACGACCACACGGCGGTGGACATGGCGGCCCATTTCAAGGGCACCGGCCACATTGTGCGTTTCATTGAGTTCATGGATGTGGGCAACCTTAACGGCTGGCGAAATGAGCACGTTGTGCCCTCCAAGGAACTGGCTGAGCGCATCAACGCGGTGTTCCCCATTGAACCGGCAGACCCTAATTACCGGGGCGAGGTGGCGGAACGCTGGCGGTACCTGGACGGTGATGGTGAAATAGGGTTCATATCATCAGTGACCCAGCCCTTCTGCGCGGACTGCACACGGATGCGATTGTCGCCAGAGGGTGGGCTGTACACCTGCCTCTTTGCCACGGACGGGTTCGGCCTGCGCGCTCCGATGCGTGACGGTGCCACTGACGACGAGCTATGGGACCTAATCACGGGCGTCTGGCAGCGTCGCGTCGACCGTTATTCGGAGTTACGTTCTGGGATGCTGGCGACGGGCGCTGGCGCAGGGGCCAAGAAAATCGAGATGTACCACATCGGCGGGTAGGGAATTCCCATGGTAGACGTTTACACAGACGGCTCATGTTCTGGCAACCCAGGCCCCGGTGGCTGGGGTGCTGTTGTCCTCAAAGACGGCAAACCTCAGCGCATATCAGGACACGACCCTCACACCACCAACAATCGCATGGAACTGACGGCCGCCATCAAAGCGCTGGAGGCCGTTTCCAAGGGCACGCCCATAACGGTGCACAGCGATAGCGAATATCTAATTAAGACCATGACCAAGGGCTGGAAGCGTAACGCCAACCAGGAC
>JAQBVZ010000218.1 GCA_027625205.1 Chloroflexota bacterium | reverse complement strand
CCCAGCAGGCTCGCCATGAAATGAAAGAGGGGCCGCTTGAAGCGGCCCCTCCGTTCGTTACGTAGTAGGTTTCAGTCCGCTAGACGTGGTCGTCACCAGGCTCCCACTCAAGCGTCATGCCAACCTCTGTCTGGACCAACCGCGATGCATCCTCCGCCTTGGTGGTGGGCAGCAGCTTGCCCGCCTTCAAGTCCTCCATGCCACGAGCGCGGGTCATCATCCGCCGCCAGACCACAAGGTGCGAGTCTGTGCTGGAGAGGTGCTCCTGCGAGTCGTACCGCTGAGGCGCAGTGGCCCGGAAGTCCTGAGTGGAGAAGTTGGACACCAGCGCCCAGCGGTGGAACATGTGGAACTGAAGCTTCTCGTACAGCCTCCCCAACCAGCTATTGCCTCTGGCGTAGTGATAGTAGATCTGGCGAGTGCTGTACTCATCTATTGGGATGTTGTTCCGTGTGTACATATGCGTGTTGAAGTCCACGCGCACCATGGCCGGCAGATGGTGCTGCATGCTCCCCCACTCTTCCGACTGGTCCATGGGCGACCACTTGTACCGGCGTTTGGCCGTCCATCTGAAGAAGCGGGAAATCATTGACCTGACCATATGGTTCTTGGGCCACTTGGAATCCAGCGCCGGAAAGTCCCAGGTAAACGTCGGGCCTTTGGGACGCTTCGGCGCACTCGCCCCGTTGCCGGAGGCGTCCGCTTCCTTAAGCGCATCTCCATAACCAGGGTAGACGCCCTTGGCAGCCCGCTTATTGACGATTTTGGTATAGATGCCGCGAGGCCCCATCTGCGGAAACGGAATCATGTAGTTAATCCACGAGTCCCTGTGCACGTAGGGAACGTGGGCCTCCAGTGCATTCTCATTGGCGGGGCGCCAGTTGATGGGCCAGACCTCCCAACCAAAGAGCAGGACACCGTTGTCTGTGAAGAACTCAAGCGGTACGTCCTCTTCAATGGGTGCAGGCTCTCCATCACCCATCCAGATGAACACCATGCCGCGTAAGGTCTGTGTGGGGTACACGCGGGCCTTGACCTTGCCCGGTATCTTGGACTCAGGGCCTTCTGGCAGGACTGCCAGCACGTTGCCATCCGCATCGTAGGTCCAGCCGTGATAGGGACAAGACACCGTACCTTCAAAATGGCAGTCGCCGTGCATCAGGCTGCCGCCACGGTGAGGGCACACGTTCCAGAGCGCCTTCACCAGCCCATCCTTGCCCCTGAAGAAGACAATCTGCTCCTTCATAATCATCAAGCCCACGGGCTTCTTCCGTACCTTCCTGGCTTCAATGGCCGGGTACCAGTACTCTTTGAGTCCCAGTTCAGGGATTAACTTCCGGCGGTCCGTGCCTGCTTCAGGCACCGCATGCTCAATCGCCTCAGCGCTCCGTGGTTGAACGTCTACCATGTGCTACCCCTTTCGGCCTCAGGCTTCAGGTCATTCACACTACTTTACATACCAGGGAAAATAGCGGCGTGGCCAGGTTTTGTCAATTTATTTCCCTGTCATCTATCTGGCCGCTAGTGGACTACGCTTTGCTCCACACGCACCGGCCGTTTGGGAGGCTTGGAGGCGGCTATGGCCACGGCGCAAAACACCCAAGCCAACGCTACGGATATCCAGCCCCATTGGTATGAGCCGAAGGTGTCACGGAGTGCGCCCAGAATCATTGGTGAGAAGGCGGACGTCACGGTGGCCACAGGCCACATAAGCCCGCGTATCGCCCCAATATGCGATCGTCCAAAGTAGTTCACTGACAGCAACGCCTGGAGCTGAAAGAAACCCGCAAGGTTCAGACCTGTGAGCACCGCCCACACGAACAACATTTGCGTGCTATCAACGAATAGGAACAAGACCACGGTAAGTGACGTGATAAAGCCCTGGATCATCGCAGTCCACCGCAGCGGGAAGCGGTCAGACAGGAGCCCCCACCAGAACCGCGCCGCCACGGTGAAGATGCCGTAAGTGAACAGGCCTGTGGCTATAACGCTGGCACCAATCCCTTGGTCTTGGAGGTAGGGTATCCAATGGGCCTGGTAGCCTGGCACTGCGTACATGCCCAGGGTCAATGCCAGAGTCAGAAACCAAAACCCTGGAGTCCTAAGCGCCTCGCCAAGGGTGAAGCTGAATTCAGGCGGCCTATTGCCTGCGGCTTTCGCTATCGCTGCCGCCTCTTCTGGCGTGTCGCCATCAGGCAACAGCCCCATGTGCGACGGGCGCGTACGGAACAACAGGGCCAAAGGCAGAAGGATGAGCAAGGTGCCCACGCCAAACCAGAACCAGGCCTCCTGCCAAGTGAACGTATTGATGAGCCATAGCAACGCCACAGGGAACAGTAGCGGGCCAGTGGCCGGCCCCACGTTGGACCACATGACCACCTTGGGGCGTTTGCGTATGAACCAGTGGAACACCGCTGGGTCAGTGAAGGCGTTATTGGCAAGAGTCATACCCGCAGCGCCCACAAACCCGTACCAGAAGTAGTAGGCCCACACACCATCCACCCACTTCATAGCCATGAAGGACACGGCCATCAACACAGCGCCAAGAGGCAACAGGATGCGAGGCGCGCGTTCCTTGTCAGCCCAGGGGCCAAAGAAGGGCTGCAGCGCGCCAGAGATGATCCACCGCATGGTCAGCGCGCCAAAAATGAGAGAACTGCTCCACCCCAGCGAGTCCTGCATGGACTCTTTGAAAGCGCCCGTGGCAAACTGCGCGCCCCCCACCATGAAGGAGCCGAAGACTGCCGAGATGAAG
>JAQBVZ010000217.1 GCA_027625205.1 Chloroflexota bacterium | reverse complement strand
GGTCTTGCAATCCGTTTCCTGGGTACAGCGCGTTGACGCGGAGCAGCGGCAGCGAGGAGCCCTTCTGCGCGTGCATGTCGACGACGCCCCGCTGGCGAAGCGTGAGCTTCCGCAACTTGTTGCTCAGTCAGGCCTGACCTTGCGCCGATATGAGCAGACGCTGCCTTCCCTTGAGGACGTGTTTGTCCAGCTTGTTGGTCAGGAGGTGCAGCCGTGACTACGCTAGTCCTCTTTCGCAAAGAGGTCACTGAGCATTGGAGGACATACAAGTCCCTGAGCGTGGCCGCAGTGCTGCTGGTGTTCGGGCTCGCCTCGCCTTTGCTCCTTGCCTACCTCCCTGAGCTAATTGAATTCAGTGGTGACGACCAAATAGTTTTTGAAATCCCAGAGTTCACAGCCGCTGATGCCGTAATCAACTATGTTGAGACCCTTGGGCAGGTGGGCCTCATCACCATTATCCTCATCAGCATGGGCGCGATAGCAGAGGAACGGGAACGCGGCACCATTGAGCTATTGCTGTCCAAGCCTGTGGGTGCCGGTCCTTTCGTGATAGCCAAACTTATGGGGCTGACCACCGTTTTGACCGCCGGACTGGTGGCCGGAGCGGCGGGCTGCTACGGCTATACCGTCGTCCTCGTCGGCAACCCGGATGCGCTGTCGTTCGTCGCATCCATGCTGCTGGCGGGCCCTTATTTGTTGGTGGTTATGTCCGTGACCTTGTTTTTCGGCGCCATGGTGAAGAATCAAATCATAGCTGGAGTCCTGGCTCTGACTCTGCTGATATCCGGGGCTTTTCTCTCCTCCCTACCGGCTCTTGGACCGTACCTGCCCGGTTCGCTGATGCGCTGGGCCACTGACTTGCATACGGGGGGGGCGCGGACAGCCAGTTGGGGGCATTGGCAGTCAGCGTAGTCGTTATTGTGGCAGGGGCTTTTGGGGCCTGGCGTGTCCTTCAGCCAGGAGCTCTAGTCTCTATCTGCTAGACTCCTACGTACAGGGTGACCGCGTGGCCTCATACGGATTCAGGCATCACGCAGGTTGCCGCTACAACCGCAGCATGATATAACCGCCCAAAGCGCGAGGCACATGAGACCTCGACCTACTACAACGGAGGAAACAATGGCGACGAAGGCGCTGGCCGATTGGCAGTCAACTTGGGTTGAATTGATGGGCGCGGAGGTGAAGTACTACCAGGGGAAGAACTGGTTCCTGCGGGGCATTGAGATGGGCGACCCCTCATCTGAGCCACTGATCCTGCTGCACGGCATTGGCGGGCACGGTGAGACCTTTTCCCGCAACATCCCCAACCTGGCAAAGCACTTCCACGTATACGCCATGGACATGCTCTACCACGGCTACTCACAGAAGGAGCCCTTTGACGGCGAGAACATCATAGACGGCTATGTGGACTCCCTGGTGGAGTTCATCAAGGGTGAGGGCCTCAAGCGCCCGCACATAGAGGGAGAGTCGCTTGGCAGTATCGTGGCCTTTTTCCTGGGCATGAACTACCCAGACGTGCCGGGCAAGCTCATCCTCAACACTGGCGCACCGGTGAAGTGGAAGAACCTTACCAGCTTCATGGATGACCCCAAAGGGATGCAGGCCCTGGCTGAGCGGTCTTTGGAGTCAGTGAACAATGTGAGCCGGGAGAGCGTTCGCGCTCGGTTGGAATGGCTGATGGCCAACCCCAATCGCGTCACGGATGAGCTGGTGGAGGTGCGGTACAAACTCTACAGTGACCCTGCGGTCCGCCAGTCCATGATCAACGTCTACACCAACGCATTCATAGACAAGACGATGTTCAACAAGTACTGGGTGGAAGAAGAGTACTGCGCCAACCTCAAGCCGGAGTCCATGGTCTTCTGGACTGAGTTCAACCCAGGTGAAGGCCCTGAAGTGGGGCAGCACTTCTCTGACATCATCCCTGGTTCCAAGTTCTACTGCATGAACGACGCCGCGCACTGGCCCCAATGGGAGCACCCAGAGGAGCATGACCAGGCGCTGATGGACTTCATTGGCGGTAAGATGTAGAGCGCGTCAACAAGAAGCGCAAAAAAAGGAGCGGCCATATGGCCGCTCCCTTGCTGTTTGCTTTGGCTTCCGCCGGTTAGATCCGGGGTTCGCGCCTGTCTGCATCAACGCTTTCCCAGTTCTGAGGGCCGTAGCCCAAGAACGCGGAGGTGATGGAGACAAAGGGGTCATAGACCCTTGCGTCAGTCGTTGGTGAGCCTGCGAATAGCCACTGTAGCCAGCTTTTCATTGTCCTGCCTGCCTTTCCTGTCTGTTTTCCGTATTCCCGTTCGATTCTATATCCCGGCTAGCTAGCGCTTCGGCGTATGGTTTCGGCCTCGCTCGCTGGTGTTCAGTCCCAAGAGCGCGGCGCTGATGTCTTCCATCATGTCGCGTGACCACTTGTCGCTCGCATCACTCGTCCCGAATAGCCACTGTACCCACTTCATCGTTTTCACCTTTTCTGCATGGTCATGACCCTTGAAACTGGTATCTTGAGATTCATGATTGCGCAACATGTAGTTCGATAGTCGTAATTATAACATGGTTCAGTGCCGGTGACTAGTCCCGTATGTTACGAATTCGTTAACGCTGAGTTAAGGCTTTACGTCGTTCTTGGTACACAGGATGGTCAGGCGGACATCCGAATGGCTCAGTGGCATATGCTTGCTTGACTCTCATCGGGGCCGTGCATATCCTGACGCCGATTTGTTGGGCCATCGCTCGTCGTGAGCGGAGGCTTACA
>JAQBVZ010000216.1 GCA_027625205.1 Chloroflexota bacterium | reverse complement strand
CGGAGTGCTCGTCTCTGAAGTTGGATTCGGCACGTGGAATTTCCGAGGAGATACGGCGGTGATGCAGCAGGCCCTGGACCTGGGTTCCACGCTCATTGATACCGCAGAGTCGTACAACACTGAGGTCCAGGTTGGAGCGTCGTTGCAAGGGCGGCGTAACGAAGCATTTATCGCTACCAAGGTTTCAGCCTGGAACTTCCGTTATGCAGATGTACTGAAGTCCGCCGACCAAAGCCTCCAGAACCTTGGCATTGATGTCATTGACCTTTACCAGCTTCACGCACCCAGCAGCACCATTCCAATTGAGGAGACCATGGGAGCCATGGATGAGTTGGTGCGGGCTGGCAAGATTAGATTCGTCGGCGTCTCCAACTTTGCAGTGGAGGAGCTTGAGGCAGCAGAAGCAGCCTTAACCGAAGGCAGCATTGTGGAGAACCAAGTCAAGTACAGCATCTTTGACCATGCGTTCGCGGATACTGTGATTCCTTACTGCCAGCAGCACGGCATAGCTGTTCTGGCGTACAGCCCCCTGGAAGGCGCACAGTACCGTGCTGAACTCGATCGCAATCCTCTGCTGGGTACCTTATTGGAAAGCATGTCACAGGAAACGGGAAAGACACCTGTCCAAATCCTTTTGAGGTGGGGGCTCCAACAGCCAAACGTCATCACCATCCCTGCCTCAAACAGCATGGCGCACCTAGAAGAGAACTGTGAGGTGTCTGGCTGGCTACTCAGCAACGAGCAATACGCTGCGCTCAATGCTGCCGTCGATACAAAATCGCCCACCTACTGGTGGCGGTAAGAGCATCTGTCCGCCGCAAACGCACTTAGCCGCCTAGTCCGGCATGGTGATATCTATGCCAACGGGGCAGTGGTCAGAGCCCATGACCTCTTGCAGGATGTAGCCGTTGGTCACGCGGTCCATGAGCCCTTCATTCACGAAGAAGTAGTCGATGCGCCATCCCACGTTGCGGTCACGGGCGCGGGTTATCATGTCCCACCAACTGTACTGTTCCGGCTCCTGATTGAAGGCGCGGAACGTGTCCACAAACCCATGCTCCAAGAGTTTGTCCATCCACTCTCGCTCCTCAGGCCGAAAGCCTGAGATGGTGGAGTTCTCCTTGGGCCTGGCAATGTCTATCTCCTTGTGCGCCGTATTCACGTCGCCACAGATGACCACGTTCTTGCCCCCAGCCCGCACCCCATCCACATGGGCCAGGAAAGCATCGTAGAAACCCATCTTGTATTGCAGCCGCTCTGGTGACTGCTTGCCGTTGGGAAAATAGATGTTGAACAGCACAAAGTCGCCATAGTCTGCAATGAGGATGCGCCCTTCAACGTCGTAGACGTCCACGCCAAGGCGGGTCGTCACCGACAGCGGCTCTCGCTTGGTGTAGATGGCGACACCGCTGTACCATTTGCGCTCCCCCAGCTCAAAGTACGAATGGTAGCCCTCAATGTCTCGTAGGTCGGCAGGAAGCTGGTCTGCTGATGCATTGGTCTCCTGAATGCAAAGAATGTCTGGGTCAGCCTGTGACACCCACTCCAGCAAACCCTTCTTGTACGCCGCCCTGATGCCGTTAACGTTCCATGAAAGCACTTTGATGGTTGCCATAAATCACCGTTGCTAAGTATGTCCGGCGCTAATAAGAGCCAGTGCATTTAACAGGCCGCAGCCGCCAGAGGCAAGGGGCGGTTGCCTCCACACCCACCTTGGCCTACTAAGCCAGCGCTGCTATCCTGTGCCCATGGCCACGCAAAAGTTGAAAGCCAACGTCTCATCCGTAACAAAGCGCACCCCTACCTGGCGTGTTGAACGGGCTGAAGTGCTTGCCGCCGCTCAGGAGATGGCCCGACTCGGCCTGGTGGTGGGCTCCAGCGGCAACGTCAGCCGTCGTGTTAAGGATGCCAAGGGGCGCGACCTCATGGCGGTCACGCCGTCCAGCCGTGCTTACGAAACGCTGACTTTGAACGACATTGTTGTCATCGACTTCGAGGGCGAGCCTGTGCTGGGAGACCTCATCCCATCGACGGAATCGCTGTCCCACATCGCCGTGTACAGAGCACGACGGGACGTGGGTTCCGTGATGCACACCCACTCCACCTATGCCAGCGCCATGGCCGTGGCCGCGCTGGAGATTCCGGCGTTGATAGATGAGATGGTGATACTGCTGGGAGGGCCGGTACACGTGGCCGAGTATGCCACCCCAAGCAGTGAGGAGTTAGCTGCCAACGTAGTGAACGCGCTGGGCGACCGTAAGGCTGTTCTCATGCGCAACCATGGTCTTCTTGGCGTGGGTCGCACTCCCAACGACGCCCTGCACGCCTGTCAGTTGGTAGAGCACATGGCCCAGGTCTACAGCCTATCCCGAGCACTGGGGCGGGGCCGGAGCCTGCCACCGGAGGTTGTCCATGCTGAGATAGAGCTCTACCGCATGCGACAAGAGGCAGAGCAGGAGTAGCAGCGCCTGCTCAGAGCGAGCAACCGTACAACGAAGGTGGAACCTCATGAAGATTCCAGCGTTTCTGCTCAGGCGGCTCTACGTGAAAGGCAGCTTGAAAGGCACGCCTGATGGCCTGGAGTTCCAGTTGCGCAACCGCTTGGGTTCAGGCTACGCCCACTGCCTCCTACCCCTAACGCTGGACGGGCAAGAGTTGGACATGGAGCAGACCAGCTTTGAGGTGGACGGGAACTCCCACACCTTTGCGGAGGTCTCTAAGGAGACAACCTTCACTCTGGGCATGAACAAGATTAC
>JAQBVZ010000215.1 GCA_027625205.1 Chloroflexota bacterium | reverse complement strand
AACGATAACGGGCACCCAGATGCTCTCGAGGCAGAGTGCGTAAAACAGACTAGACTGAATTCTTAACCGTTACCTAACCACCAGACACCGAAGCTTAAAGCTCCCCGCTGAGTTCCTGCAGTCGTTCGCGCAGACGTAGCCAGCGTGGGTAGAGGTCTGCGTAGTCCACCACACTACGCACGTCCGGGGCGACGGCGGTTGCGTGGACGGATGCTGCTTTTCCAAGCGACGCGACGTCGCCAGAGGCTGCGATTGCAGCGCCAACCGCGCTGGCGTTGGGGTGGTGCAGCATGACTTTCGCGTTCAGCACGTCAGCCAATATCTGCGGGAATATGGGGCTCTGGGAGATGCCGCCGGAGAGGTGGATGGAGCGTGCCGGTTGCCCGGTTACTTCTTTCAAGCGTTCCACGCACTCCCGTAACGCGTAAGCGATGTTTTCCAGTGTTGCCCTGGCCAGATGGGACGCACTCAACGTGTTGTAGGTGATTGGTATTGGCGTGAGCAGGCCGCCCATGGAAACGCCTGGGCTGGAGAGGTCCAGGGCTTGCGGTCCCCAGAAGGTGGTTGTCATATTGGAGCCCACGGGGACCCTGGTGGCGATGTCGCTGAAACGCTCCAGTCGTCCGCGAGGACCCAGGATGCGGCGGACCATATCCAAGGCACCACCCGCGTCACCAGCGTTGGCTTCAGCAACCCAACGCTCAGGCAAGACGTGAACGCCTGTCCACGTCCGCCGCTGTGAATCGAAGACCGGTGATTCCGTCACCGTCTGCACTGGCGCGCTCCATCCCGCGACGATGCCCAGGTTACGAGGCTCCGCGACTCCCATGCCAAGCAGCGCGCACTGGGTGTCAGGCCCCGCCAGGTAGACGGGAGTGCCAGAGGGCAAGCCAAGCTCCGCTGCACGCTGCGACGTTAGCTTGCCTGCGGCCTGACCTTCATGTACGAGCGGCGGTATCACCGATTGGTCGAGCCCCAGCGCGTTGAGCAAGCCAGTGGCTGGCTGGCGTGAGGCCACGTCCAGCAGACCAGCTTCTCCTAATAGCGACGGCGTGTCAGCCTGTTCACCGGTGAGTTGATAGGCGGCCCACGCACCAAGGGTCAGCACACGCTTGATGCGTCCAGCGATGCGCGGATGGTGGTTGTGCCACCACCGGAGCTTGGCTGGTGTGAAGAAGAACGACGGTAGGTGGCCGGTGGTCTCGTACACCAGTGCGGCGTGCTCGTCATCCATGGCCGCACCCTCAAACACGGCGCGCAGGTCCATGTTGGGGCCCACGTAGATGGCGTTGCCATTCGCGTCCAGGAACGCGACGCCCTGACGCTGGCTCGTGATGGCGATGGCGCTGACGTCGCTGGCTGCCACGTCTGCGATGGCGATGCCCTCCTGCAACACGCGAATGATTCTCGCCTGCAAATCTTGGGGCGAGAACCGAGCCGCGAGGTCGTCAGGTGAGCGAGAACGGCTCAGCCGGTAGCGCAACGATGCGCCAGGTGAAAGCTCCCATGGCGAGTCCACGGGAGCCAGCAGGCTCCGCAGCCCGCTGGTGCCAAGGTCAAGGACAAGGACGTGTTTACTTGCCACTGCGCCGCCAGACCGCCGGGTTTGCCAGGTGACGGGGCCGCTGGCCATTCAGGTACCGCTGCATGTCAGCCACCACCATGTGCGAGTGACGTTCCACCGTCTCATGCGTCGCTCCGCCGATGTGGGGCGTAAGTAGCACGTTGGGTATGCTCAGGAAGGGGCTATTGGAGGGAATGGGGTGCGCGTCGTGCACGTCCATGGCCGCTCCAGCCAGCCGCCCCTCTCGCAGCGCTGAGGCCAGGGCGCTCTGGTCTACCACTGCTGGCGAGGTAACGTTCACGATGTATGCGGACGGACGTACCAGTGAAAGCAAGTCCCCGTTGAGCAAGCCGGTGGTCTCCGGCGTTTCCGGTACGTGGACAGTGACGAAGTCACTGGTACGCAACAACGTCTCAAGGTCTGTGAACTGCACGCCTGCGGCGCCACGGCTGTCCGGCTGCACGTACGGGTCATAGGCGACGATGCGCATGCCCACGGCGCGGGCCAACTTGGCGACGCTCTTGCCGATGGCCCCAAAGCCGATCACGCCAAGGGTTGCGTCGGCTAGCTCACGACCACGGAACGCCGTGTACGCCTCAGTGGGGTCCAGCCAGCGGCGCGCGCTGACATAGGCGCTTGCCTGAGGAATGTGGCGCGCCAGGCTGTACATGGTCCCCATCACCAGTTCAGCAACGGCCTGGGCGTTCCTGCCGGGGGTGTGGACCACCACCACGGCATGCTCAGTAGCGGCGTCCAGGTCCACCTGGTTGAGTGCAGCGCGGCAGATGGCTGCGAACCGTAGCCCTTGCGCCTCAACGAAAAGCTCTTCAAACAGGAAGTCTGCCTCCACCACCAGCGCCTGAAACCCTTCGGCCAGCAGACGCTTGCCCAGTTCCTCAGGGTCTTGGAGTTCATTGGTCTGTGTCCAGGGCTGGTAACACACGTTGCCTATGCTGTTCAGCGCGGTCAGCCCGTCGTTGGAGAAGGGCGCTAGTACTAACGTGTTCATGCGCGTGTTCCGCTACCTGCATTGGCCATGATGTGCGCTGCGGCGGTCTCACCACTACGCACAGCGCCCTCCATGGTGGCCGGCCAACCGGTGTCGGTCCAGTCGCCAGCAAGCACAAAGTTGCGTATGGATGTTTTCGCAGGCAGCCGGTGCTCTGCTGTGCCGGGCAGCGACCTGAACGTTGCGCGCTGCTC
>JAQBVZ010000214.1 GCA_027625205.1 Chloroflexota bacterium | reverse complement strand
CAAATGCCTCCAGCACACGTTCGTCGTGGACTTCGCGGCGCAACTCCGCAAGCAAGCTCACTCTGCTGCGTTGCAATTCCATGATTGGCCCTCTTATTTGAGGGTATGCCTGCAATGACCATTTGTCCAAGGCGTTTCCAACGGCGGCTCCATTGCACCAAAGGACTAGAAATTACGACATTCTCCATGTTGGAACGGTCATATAACTGCTACCCGTCCCATACGTCCGTCAAAATGGAACTCATAGCCGTGCGCTATCTGTTGACGGTGTTTATCACCGGTAGTACGCTACTGCAAGGTTGCACAAAAACCGTAGATTTCCATAGGTTTTCAGGACATCATGACATCAGTGGACCGGACCAAAGACCGTCTGGACGAGCGTAGCTGGCTATCGCTAAGAGCTGCCAGAGACCTCTTGCAGATTAGCGATACCACTCTACGGCAGTGGGCAGATACCGGCCTGGTACGCACCTACCGCACACCAGGGGGACACCGCCGCTTCTCCACGGGCGATATCAAGGCGTTGGTGCGCAACCGCGACGATTCTGAAGACAACCGTACAGCCGCCACTGAACATGAACTTCTCCAGGGAATCCGCCGCAGGCTGAGCAAGGTCAATGACAATGATTCCCTCTGGCACACAAGGTTCAGCGGCTCTGACCAAGAGCGCATGAGAGAGCTTGGCAGGAGCCTTATTTCCGTATGCTCCGGCGTTCCATCCCGCCAGAAGACAGCCCAAATTGCTGCGTCTGTAAGGGCCATAGGCTTAGAGCAGGGCGCAGAAGCTGCCTCTCAAGGCGTCCCGCTGGTAGAGTCACTCCAGGCGTTCACCTTCTTCCGTTCAGCGCTCTTAGAGGCGTTCAAAGAGAGTCTGCCAAGACAACAGGCCTCCGCCGCCAGGCTGGCCCGCGTTTGGCGTCAGGTTATCCGGCTTACAGACGAGTCCCTTTTCGGCCTGGTGCGCGGCTATGAACGCACCACTCCCCCCCGCACGTAGTACCAAGAACGCTCAGGCGTAACCATTTAGGAGAGGCATGGCCACCACCACAGCACCCGACCTTCTCGACGGCAAATTGCTCAACCTCATCCAATCAGCGTTCCCTCTGGTTGAGGAGCCGTTCAAGGCCATTGGCGAGACCATGGACATCCCTGAGTCGGAGGTTATCGAACGTATGGCGGCGCAGAAGAAGCGCAACGTGGTGCGGGAGATCAACGCCATCTTCGACACACGGCGGCTGGGTTACCACAGCACGCTGGTAGCCTTCCGCTACGCCCCTGACAAGCTTGACGCGGGGGCGAGAGAGATTAACAAGCACCCCGGCGTGAGCCACAACTATGCCAGGGTGGGCCATTTCAACCTCTGGTTTACGCTTGCAGTGCCCGCTGACGGCGACCTCAAGGCCTCCGTGGAGCGCATGGCTGAGGCCACGGGCGCGGAAGCCGTCCGCATCATGCCCACCATCAGGTTCTTCAAGATAGGTGTGAACTTTGACATGGTGGAGAAGAAGGGCGCGGCGCATGACTACTACTCCCCGGACGGGTACACCAAGGGAAGCAAGCAAAATGGTGTGCATGAGGACTGGAACAAGGCCGCAACAGTCACCCCCTTTGAGATAGACGCTATCAGGGAACTCCAGGAAGACCTGGCCCTGGAATCTCGTCCCTTTGACGGCATGGCGGAGCGGTTGGGCATCACGGTGCCTGAGTTGTTCAAGCTGGCCGCTGACTTTCAGGACAGGGGCATCATGCGCCGCTATAGCGCTGTGCTCTACCACCGCAAGGCAGGGTTCAAGTCCAACGCAATGCTGGTGTGGAAGGTGCCTGAAGAGCGGTCAGTGGAAGTTGGCATGATTATGGCGGAGAGTCCGTGGGTCACGCACTGCTACCAACGCCCCACGTTCCCTGACTGGGACTACACCCACTTCACCATGATCCACGCAGGCACCAAGGGAGAGTGTGAGCAGGTGGCCCGTGACATCTCCAAGGCCACCGGCATCACGGAGTACCAGGCCCTTTACAGCAACAGAGAGTATAAGAAGACCCGCGTCCGCTACTTTGTGGAAGATGAGGCGCCCTTCTAGCCATGGACCGCACCTCACGCAACCCCTACTACCCCGTCTTCCTCGACCTGCGAGGCCGCCGCTGCGTGATTATTGGCGCTGGAGAGATTGCCGAGCGCAAGGTACAGCAGGTGCTGGCGTGTGAGGGGAACGCCACCTTCATCAGCCCTGAGGCATCAGCGTCCATCCGTGAGCTTGCGGAGGCCAACGCGGTGGAGTGGTTGGCGCGTCCCTACGCATCTGGCGACCTTACGGGCGCGTTTCTGGCCATAGCCGCCACCGACGACACGGAAGTTAACCAGCAGGTACACGCTGAGGCGGAGGCCAAGGGCATTCTGCTGAACGTGGTGGATATACCCGAGTTGTGCTCCTTCATTGCTCCGGCGGTGGTTGAGCGAGGCCCTGTAAAGGTGGCCATCTCCACCGGAGGCGCCAGCCCTGCCCTGGCCCGCAAGCTACGGGAAAGCCTTGAGGGCTACGACCCTCTGGCCTGGGCTGACGCAGCCAAGGCCTTGGCAGAAGTACGAGAAGAACTTAAGCAAGGCGGCTCTCAAGCGTCACCGGACGCATGGCAGCTTGCCATGGACACGCAACTCCTGGCATTGGTACAAGCGGGAGACCATGAGGGTGCAAAGGCCCGGCTGCGAGAGTCTCTGAAGGAAGGGGCAGTACCCAGCCGTGAGTGACGCCAACCAGTCCACCCATATCATGGTTACGGGA
>JAQBVZ010000213.1 GCA_027625205.1 Chloroflexota bacterium | reverse complement strand
AACTCTCCAGTCTGACCTCCAGGAGCGCCTGCCGTCACGGTGTGAGGCGCACTGTCCAGATTGGTCCACGTGATTGCGCCCCCTACAGGAACGGAGAGGTCTTGGAGCGTGAAGTTTTGTATGGGAGAGTCCTGCCCTTCCGTCATTTCTTGAGTCGGCGCTTCTTCAACAGTGGCAGTAGGCGTGGAAGCCACGGTAAGCGTTGGAGTGGGGTCAGTGCCGCCACAGGCGGCGATGACCATCACAAGCGCGCTCATCACACCGGTGGCAGCCAATTTAGTCGAGCTAAAGGGCATTGGATATGCTCCCGTTCTGGTTGAGAGGATGCAGAATCGTCAACGCAGCTCCATGGGCGCGCTCAGCAGGGCGGCGCCACCCACTTGCTCTGTGGCGGCAACAGGGTCGCGCGTGATGCGGACCCAGGAATAGTGTGAGACCACCTCAGGAGCGCGGAACCACACGGAAGCGTAGCCGCGCTCGTCAGAGTTAAACGTAGTGACCCCATATCGGCTGCCGACACCGTCAACAAGCCACAGCCGGTAAATTTCGCCATCGCCTAACTGATCAAGGTTCACAGCAATCAGCAGCGCTAGGTCGTTGTCGGGGTATGCCATGAGCATCGCCCGGGGCCTTGGCAGGTCGCCTTCCAGTGCCACGGTGCTGACGCCGGGAGACGACGTGAAGTAGAGGACGTTCTGCAGGTCGTCGAGCTGCGCCTGAAGCTGTGTGCTCTCGGTTTCCAGGTCAGCGACGCGCTGGGACTGCAATGCCAGGGTAGTGCTAAGCCCTGCGGTCAGCAGCACCAACACCGTCGCAGCCACACGCAACACCCAAGCGCTCCGACCCGTCCTACGCTCGGCAAGGTTTATCACCGACGTGGATGGGACGGCCGGACTCTCTAACGCAGCGACCGCTGTCATAATCCGCCCGCGGAGTCCAGCGGAGGGCTCTGCAGGCTGGTGCGCGTTCACCAGGGAGGCCGTGACTTCCAGGTACGGGGTCAGCGCTTCATTGCAGGCGGTGCACGTGGCCAGGTGGTCCGCCACTTCAAGGCGCTCAGGGGTCTCCAGGGCGTTCAAGGCGTAGGCAGCCAGTTGCTCCTCGTCAACATGTCGCTGGGAGGCGGCCATTACACCTCCTCCTTAGCCAGGTGCGGGAGCATGTCGCGTAGTTTGATCATGGCAAGTCGCAAGCGAGTTTTCACCGTGCCCAGGGGCACCCCTGTGCGGTCAGCAATCTCCTGCTGTGTCGCCCCATGTAGATATGCCAACACCACCACCTCTCGCTGCTCCTCTGGCAATTGCAGCAGCGCCTCTTTCACGTCTTCAAAGAACACTGCTTCTAGGGCAGCCTCATCCGTCTGGTTGGGAGACACCAAAGACTCCATTGCCTTGTCCGGGTCACTCACCTGTTGCAAACGGTCTCCCCGTCGCCTCTTCCGGAACTCATCTATAACGCGGTTGTGGGCCAGGTGCAGGAACCAGTTTTGGAACGGCCCCTTCTCAGGACGGTACGTCCCCGCTCGCAGCCACAGCGTTATGAAGACCTCCTGCGCAGCGTCCTCCGCCGCGCTGGGGTCATGCAGCATCCCATAGGCCATCCTGTATACCTGGCCGCCGTAGCGCCCATACAGGGCCTCCAAGGCCGCGGCGTTTTTGCCACGACCATCTCAGCCAGTTCCACGTCTTCTAGGTGGGAGAGGTCCACTACCGTCCCTTGCAGTCAGGATAGGCGCTGGCCTTACCCCCTCTATTGGGCCATACGATGCAATGGCACTGCCTGGTTTTCCACGCAGGGCCAAAGCCTCCCAAAGGGGCCGCCAGCGGCCTCTCAAGGTTACCACGACAGGGTGGCCGTTGGCCTGTGGGTGGCATGCGTGAACGTTCCCACCAACCCACCCCAAGCGTAATTGGTAATAAGTGAGGAGCCACCCCTCACGCTCCCCGTCAAAGGGCCTGCCCTCTGCGCTCCCGTTTCAGACCATGGACAGGCAGAAAAGGCCTCGCCGGAGTACGGCGGGGCCTCGCTTAATTAGTAATGGAATCGATAAACAATCGCTACACTGCCGCGTACGCCCCGTCCTTCCAGGCCCGCAGGTACTCCTCCGCCTCTTGCAGGGGCACCACGTCCGCGTACTTCTGGTCCATGTCAAACAGATTGATGGCATGTGATGCCTCGTGACGATCGAAAACGCCCTCCTCAACCACAATCATCTTGTAGCGATACGTGCAGCCGTCGACGACCGACGCGCGCACGCAACCACTGGTGGACTCGCCAACGATGATGATGGTGTCGATGCCAATGGCCGTCAGGTGCCCTGCCAGCGGCGTGCCCCAGAAAGCGCTGGGGGACGTCTTGTACAGCACGGCCTCGCCAGGAATGGGCGCAACCTCGTCCACAATGTCATACCGCCGCCTACGACGGTCCTTCGCCTCAGGGGTGTCCTCATCAACCGTGGGCAGCTTGTGGTGGACGTTCCACTCAGGGACGCCGGAGCCTTCAAGCCCCGTCAGGTGGATAACGGGTATGCCAACCTCTCTCGCGGTAGCCAGCAACGACTGGATATGCGGCAGTGATTCCCAGGCGGCAGGGCCGCAACTGCCGGGCCACTCCTCCACCGCCTCAAGCAAGGGCTGGGGTTTGTCGCCAAATACCCACCGGTAAAGGTCAATGAGGAGCAACGCGGGCTTGCTGCCATACCGCCCTCCCTGGTGGTCGGAAAGCTTCACGTGGGCGCGGTCCTGCTCTGAAAGAAACTTGTCCCACACTCGCTCTGCCATGAGCTGCC
>JAQBVZ010000212.1 GCA_027625205.1 Chloroflexota bacterium | reverse complement strand
GCTGATACTTGGACAGTTTTCCAGTGAGCTTTTGTCCAGCCGCCGCATGGTGCCAGAGGCGGCGCTGGGCTCCAACTACCAGTACCGCTTTCCTACGTTGGAGCCAGCGTTGCGGAATCTCCTGGCAACGGGGTGAATTTGGAGCGCCTGGCTTCTTCTAGGCGAGATGTCCCACTTCCCTGTACCACCAACCCCCTGTTGTTCCCCCTAGGCACGGCGCTATACTCTCCTACGGCATATAACAAACCGGCCACCGCTCCGTATGATGAGCGGCGACACGTCAATGTCCCAGGAGGCATGTGCAATGGGTATGATTTTCAGTCTCGTGAAGCTGGCTCCGGTATTCTTCATAAACAGCCTGCTCACCATGGTCTTCGTCAACATCATCGACACCACGCTGGGCATTGCAGAGATTGACTACGTACAGGCAATGCTCGTCACCATCTCGCTATGGATAGTGGTCGCGCCCATAGCGTTCCTGGTCAGCAGGATGAAGTTCTCCGAGACTCAGACGTGGTAGACCGCTAAGCCAGTCATATTCCGAAACCTCGCTCAATTTCTCAGGGAGCCCACATGGCTCTTCCGTCGGCGTTTGCAGCTTCCGTTCGCGCTTGTAGGCGTACAATGGAGGTAGGCATTACGAGGAGGTGAGCCATGACTGCACAGATGCACAACGGACACGAGGCGCCCACTGAGGAGACCACCGGCACTGGCGATGGCACGTCTCCAGCACAGGTTGAGGCCGGAGTCGTCAAGAACCCGGCGGAGGGGCTCCTCTCCACCATCTTGGAGCGAGTTCAGGCCAGAGCAAACGCTGAGGTCATCTACGGAGAGTCACGCACAGTGGGTGGCAAGGCCATCATCCCCGTAGGAACGGTCATGTACGGCTTTGGCGCCGGCGGCGGTGCAGGCACGGGGCCAAGTACCTCTAAGCGCGGTGTAACTGAGACCTCTACTGGCTCTGGCGGAGGCGGGGGAGGCGGCGTGCGCGTCCACCCAGTGGCCATTCTCGAAGTGAGTGATGGACAGACCAAGGTTATTCCGGTCTTAGACTGGACCCGGATTATCACCACACCGTTCTAGCGCCCCTGGTCATCATGCGTGTGTTCCGCAAAGGCAAACGATAGCATCCGTCTGTCGAGCCCTCGGTCACTGGTCTGCTATGATGCCTGCCGTCTAGCCAGGATGCATCGTTTTGTTTACAGGCAAAGTCGCAATAGTCACTGGGGCCAGCCGTGGCATAGGCCGCGCCTTGGCCTTGGCTTTGGCGCGCGAGGGCGCAACCGTGATATGCACAGCACGGACGCTGGATGGACCGCCGGAGCGTGGAAGCCTGAGTGCAACGGTGCAGCATATCGAGAGAGAGGGTGGCAACGCGGTTGCCATTGCTTGCGACGTGGGCGACGCAGCCTCCGTGAAAGCGACTGTTGACCAAACCCTCAGCCAATTTAGCCGCATAGACCTCCTCATCAACAACGCAGGTGTGTTCCCCAACAACAACACCGTGGACACGGAGCCAGAGGAGTGGAACGCCACCGTGGCCGTGAACGTGACCGGCCCCTTCCTGTTTTGTCGGTATGTTTTGCCCGGCATGATTGAACAGCGCAACGGCAATATCCTCAACTTCACCTCCCAACTCGCCAACATGGCCAGGCCGGGCCGGGCCGCACAGCATATAGCGCGACAAAAGCAGCCCTGGACCGGTTCACCATCAACCTGGCGGAAGAGGTCAGAGCTCATGGGATAGCCGTCAATGCGCTGATGCCAGGACTGGTAGCCACCGAAATGACCGGCGGAGACGGCGACCAGCCAGAGCTTGTCATGCCAGCGGCGCTTTGGCTGCTGGAGCAGAACGCTGAGCAGTTCACGGGCCAAATAGTGTCTCGAAAAGAGTTTGGTCAGAGCTGGGGCCGCTAGCAAGAGCAGGCTAGAGAGGGAGAACGCCATGAAAGAGCGTGTAGAGAGCATATTTGTGGACGACGGCACCACTATGGGTGCGTTTGTAGCCTCTCCTTCAAGCGCAGGGCCTCACCCAGCCATGGTGGTAATCGCAGGCGCGGGCGTAACGGAGATAACCCGGCGCTTGGCAGCGGCTGGCTACTACGCCGTGGCTCCTGACATGTTCCACCCGCTGGACCCCCGCGAGTGGGACGGCGAGACCACGCGGGCGCCCAAGCTCACCGACACCTGGATAATCGCGGATGTGAACGCTGCCGTCGCCCACATCCAGTCGCAGTCCACAGTGAAGACGGACCGCATAGGCATCATGGGCTTCTGCATGGGCGGACGGGTGTCACTCATGATGGCAGCGGTAAACCCCGCCTTCAAAGCGTCAGTGCCGTTCTACCCAGGCAACAGCCTTGCGCCCAGGCCGGATGGGCCAGCGCCTTTGAGCGGTTGAAGGACGTCTCCTGTCCCATCCTGGGCTTCTTTGGCGCGGATGACCAGAACCCATCTCCAGAGGACATGCAGAAACTGGATGAGGAACTCACCAGGCTTAGGAAGCCCCATGCGTTCCACTCCATGCCGGGCGCAGGGCATGCCTTTATGAGCTTCGACAATCCTCAGACCTATCGCGTGTCTGCAGCAACGGCAGCGTGGCCACTTGCGATAGCCTTTCTGCAAGAGCATTTAGCCGGCTGACCCGTTCCCTTTTGGCTGTCCAGCGCATCACACTGAGAGGCCCCGTGATCCGGAGCCTTTAACCAGTTGCCACCAAGGTTGCGCCGCTGGGATGTACACTAATTGAAGTCCGTTCCAGCCCTAGCCGTAGGATTTCATGAAAGGAACGTGT
>JAQBVZ010000211.1 GCA_027625205.1 Chloroflexota bacterium | reverse complement strand
AAAAGATCGGCGGTTTCATTCCGGGCATCAGGCCGGGCCCGCCCACACAACAATACTTGAACCGCGTCATCATCAGGATCACCTGGGGTGGAGCTCTTTTCCTTGGCCTGGTGGCCATTGTCCCGTTCTTTGTCACCAGACTGACGGGTGTCCAGGCCATCACGCTCACCAGCACAAGTTTGCTGATTATGGTGGGCGTGGCGTTGGACACCATGCGACAGTTGGAGTCACAGCTCCTCATGCGTAATTACGAAGGGTTCTTACGGTAGGGAAGTCAATGACAGTGCCAGTGCGAGTAGTGTTCCTCGGTCCGCCGGGGGCAGGAAAGGGAACGCAGGCAAAGCAGCTAGCTGAACACTTTGAAGTCCCGCATGTCGCTTCCGGAGACCTCTTCCGTAAGCACCAGGTGGAGAACACTGAGTTGGGGCAGCTTGCCAAGAGATACATGGAACGGGGGGAGTTGGTCCCTGACGGCGTAACCATCAGTATGGTATTGGAGCGTCTTCAGGAACCGGATGCCGCCAACGGCTACATTCTTGACGGCTTTCCCCGGACGCTGGAGCAGGCGCGGGCGTTGGACAAGGCACTGGCTGAGCACCAGAGGAGCATAGACCGGACACCGCTCCTGCAGGTGGACACGGAAGAGTTAGTACGGCGGTTGGCGGGAAGGTGGCTGTGCAGTAAGTGCCAGCGCCCGTACCATGAGGTGACTGCGCCGCCTAAAGAGAAGGGTATCTGCGATGTTTGCGGCGGTGAACTGATGCAGCGTGCGGATGACCAACCTGATGTGGTCCGCAAGAGGCTTCAGACCTATGAAGAGCAGACAGCGCCGTTGGTGGGCTATTACAAGGAACAGGGTAAATTGCGGACGGTGAACGGGGACCAGGCCATTGAAGATGTCGGCCGAGACCTCATCTCCGCCATGATGGAATAAAGACCACCTTTGCTCATGAGCGGGTGTTCGGGGTATAATAGGGCGTTAGCGTAACGATGCAAGAGAACGCATTTTCATTGTCAGTAGCCAATGCCCCTCCTGGGGGGGCTACGGTCAAGTCGCCCCGAGAGCTTGATCTCATGCGGGAGGCGGGCCGTATTGTTGCCCTTACACTGAAGCACATGCGTGAAGTCTTGGAGCCTGGGATGACCACCAGGGACCTGGACGCCATTGCTGAGAGTGACATCAGGGGCATGGGCGCAATCCCCGCTTTCAAGGGGTACCATGGCTTTCCGGCAACGCTCTGCATTTCTCTGAACGACCAGATTGTGCACGGCATCCCGGGTGATTTGGTAATAAAGAAGGGTGACCTGGTCAGCATTGACTGCGGCGCCATTGTGGGAGGACTGTACGGAGACGCTGCTGTGACCGTGGCTGCCGGAGAGGTGCCTGCTGAGTCCTTGCGACTCTTGGAGGTAACGGAGGGCAGCTTGATGGCGGGCATTGAACAGGTCCGCGTGGGTCATCGTATTGGAGATTTATCTGCCGCCATTCAGGCGTACATTGAGAGCCAGGGAGACTACGGGATTGTCCGTGAGTATGTGGGGCATGGCATTGGCCGGGCGCTTCACGAGGACCCGCAGATACCAAACTTCGGTTCATCGGGCCGTGGGTTGGCGCTCCGGCCGGGTATGGCGGTAGCCATTGAGCCCATGGTAAACCTGGGCACGCATATGACACGGACGTTGGATGATGATTGGACAGTAGTTACAGCGGACGGCGGTCTTTCAGCGCACTTCGAGCACACCATATTGGTGACGGAGGACGGGCCTGAGATAACGACGAAACTTTAGTCCGCAGGAGGCGGAGAGGGCACAGCCTTCTAGTATGGCAAAGAAAGAGTCGATTGAAGTAGAGGCTAAAGTAGCAGAGGCATTGCCCAATGCCAGCTTTCGCGTTGAGTTGGGCAACGGTCATAAGGTGCTGGCCCACGTCTCAGGCAAGATGCGGTTGCACTACATCCGCGTACTGCCGGGAGACAGGGTGCTGGTGGAACTATCGCCCTATGACCTGACTCGTGGCCGAATAACGTACCGGTTCAAATAGGCTGGCCCTAGAGGATTGGAAGAGGTAAGACTGTGAAAGTACAGGCATCAGTAAAACCACGGTGTGACAAGTGCAAGACCATCCGCCGGCATGGCGTGGTTCGCGTTGTCTGTTCCAACCCCAAGCACATGCAGCGACAGGGATAAGAGGAGACTCATGGCACGTATCGCGGGCGTAGACATACCTGACAACAAGCGCGTGGAGATATCTCTCCGGCGCATCTTTGGCATTGGGCCCACCAAGGCCCTTGCTATCAGCACGCGGGCCAACCTGGTGGGTAACCCCTTCGTGCGTGATCTGGACGACGAGCAGCTAGCCCGTATCCGTGAGCTCGTGGACAAAGAGTACATGGTGGAGGGTGACCTCCGCCGGGAGATTGACGGTAACATCCGGCGGCTTATTGACATTGGCACCTACCGTGGGCTGAGGCATCGCCGTGGCCTGCCGTTGCGGGGTCAGCGGACCAAGACCAACGCCCGTACCAGGCGTGGGAAAAAGAAGACAGTGGCCGGTCGCCGCCGGGTAATGAAGAAGTAACAACGACAAAACTTGTTTAGTGGGTGATGGGAGAACATGGCACGCGCAAATACACGATCACGCAGACGGGAACGGAAGATGGTCCCCAAAGGCAAGGGGTTCATCACTGCAACCTTCAACAACACGTTGGTGTCACTGACAGACCCTGAGGGGAACATGCTGGCGTGGAGCAGTTCCGGTTGCCTGGGCTTCAAAGGCTCCCGCAAGGGTACGGCCTTTGCTG
>JAQBVZ010000210.1 GCA_027625205.1 Chloroflexota bacterium | reverse complement strand
AAACATAAACCAAGTGCAGGGCACCGGCCCCGGAGGGCGCGTCGTTAAAGATGATGTGCTGGCCTTCGTGGAGTCAGGTCCGGCTGCCGCGCCAGAAGCGACTGAACAAGAGCCCGTAGCAGAGGCTCCAGTAGAGGAGGCCCCCGCAGAGGCCCCTGCCGAAAAAGCTGCGCCAGCCCAGGCCAAAGCTGCGCCTGCGCCTGCCACCCCGGTAGTGCCGGGAGAGGCAACGCAGATACCGCTCACCAAGATGGGGCAGGCTATTGCCCGGCGCACGCAACAGACCAACCGGGACGTGCCACCCTATTACGTATCCGTCAGCGTGGACATGACCAAGGCCATGGAGTTCCGCAAAGAGCTGAACCAGTCCTTGGGAGACGCTGGCCACGTCAGCGTCAACGACCTCATCATCAAGGCGTGCGCCATGGCGGTGGAGCGTTACCCCAAATTCAACTCCATCTTCAAGGAAGACCACCTTGAGGTGCCGGCCAACGTCAACATTGGCGTCGCCATCGCTCTGGAGGCAGGACTCATTGTTCCCGCCGTCCTGGCTTGCGAGACGAAGTCTCTTGTGCAGATAGCGCGGGAGACCAAAGACCTAGGGGAGCGTGCGCGGTCAGGCAAGTTGCGCCAGGACGAGTACACCTTGGCCACTTTCAGCATCAGCAACCTTGGCATGTACCGGATAGATAGCTTCACGGCCATTATTCATGAGCCAGGTACGGCGGTTGCCGCCATTGGCGCGGTGATGCCGCAGGCTGTTCCACACGGCGGCCAGGTTGTGGTGAGGGATATCATGCAGGTCACCCTCTCAGCAGACCACCGCGCCTCCAACGGCGCAGATGGCGCTGAGTTCATGGTGGAGATCAAGCGCCTCCTGGAGACTCCTCTGCTCCTGGTGGCGTAGGGCCGTCTGCTCAGTGCCAGCCCATTCTTCCATGATGAGCCGTCCACAGGTATCATGGGCGCACCCGTTTCAGGGAGCATCTCCATGGCCAAAATGACCGGCGGCCAAGCCGTCGTTGAATCGCTCATCGCCCAAGGTGTCACCACCGTTTTTGGCATTGTCTCCGTTCATAATCTGCACATCTTTGATGCCCTGCGGGATGCGACGGAGCAGGGCCGCATCCGGTTCATTGGCGGACGACATGAGCATGCCCTGGTCTGCATGGCTGACGGCTACGCCAGAGCCACGGGCACCCCCGGCGTACTCATTACCAGCAGTGGGCCTGGCGCAGCAGACTCCGTAGGCGCTCTTGGTGAGTCCTACCATTCCTCGGTCCCTGTCCTTGAGATCACCACTGACATAGAGCACGACCTCGTCAATAAAGGCCACGGCTCCACTCACGAGCCGAAGGACCAGCTTGGCATGTTTGCCTCTGTCACCGGCTGGCAGTCAATGGCAGAGAGCGTGGTGGATGTACCGAACCAGATAGCAGGCGCCATGGAGCATCTCAAGACGCAACACCCACGCCCCGCTGTGGTGGTTATACCGACTGACCTCCTTGGCGAGTCAGCGGACGTTGAGATTATCCCAGCCAGGGAACTGCCAAAGGCCAAGGCGGAACAAGCCAGTGTAAACAGGGCCGCTGAGTTGCTGGCCTCCGCCAAGAGTCTGGTTCTCTGGGGCGGCAAGGGCGTCATGACGAGCGGCGCGTCCGCCGAACTTGTGGAACTGGCTGAGCTATTGGGCGCGCCCGTGGTCACCGGTGACGGCGGCAAAGGCGCCATTCCAGAGGACCACCCTCTAGCCCTGGGCTCTTCCTTGGGCGGACGGCTATGGGGCAAGAACCCTCTGCACGAATATATCGCCAACTGTGACGTAGCGCTGGTGGCGGGCGGCAGCCTGCCCTACCGCTCCACAACGGGTGTGGGCCTCAAGCTGCCCAAACAACTCATCCAAGTTGACATAGACCCCTCCATGTTTGGGCGCAACTACCCGGTGGAAGTGGGGCTTGCTGGCGATGCAAAGGCGGTGCTGCGTCAGTTGCTGGACGCGTTAAGCAATAGAGAGCCATCTTCCAGCGGCCATGCGGAGGCTACGGACCTGCGCTTGAAGTCACAAGCGTCGGTGCGAGAGCAGTTCCCTAACGAGTTGCACATGTGGGAGGCCATACGAGGCATCCTCCCTCGCAATGCAACCATCGTCTTTGACTCCACAATGCCGGTTTACTGTGCGGAGCGCTGCTTTCCCGCCTACGAACCGCTGACGTATCACCTGCCTCACGGTTGGGTGAGCGTTGGCTATGGCTTCGCGGCCAGCCTTGGCATGAAAGCCGCCCTGCCCAACCGCCCCGTGGTCTGCGTTACGGGAGACGGCGGCTTCCAATACAACATGCAGGAGATTGGAACCGCCGTCCAGTACGGATTGGCCCCCGTGGTGCTCATCTTCAACGACAGTGCCTGGGGTTCTCTCAAGTTCCACCAGGACCAGTCCATGGGCGGGAGGAACTTCGGCGTCCACCTGGAGAACCCGGACTTCCCCAAGCTTGCTGAAGCCTACGCCGTGGATGCGGTCCGCGTCGACAACCTTGACCAGCTCCTCTGGGAGTTACAGCGCGCCCTCAACAGCGACCGTATTCAGATTATTGAAGTCGTTATTCCCAACGGCCTGTCCAACTTCCGCTAGTCAAAACCTCATAGGAGACACGCATGGCAAAGGCCACGGCCTACCCCCTCCGCACATACCCCTTCAACCAGCAAAAGCTCACGGAGGAGGAGATTGCTGTCATCTTCGCCATGACCTCTCGCAGGCCGGAGCCCTTTGACGAGATCCAACAGTTGGTGACGGCGGAGAAGGC
>JAQBVZ010000001.1 GCA_027625205.1 Chloroflexota bacterium | reverse complement strand
TTTCCTACCATGTCTTGGGTCGCACTCAGCTTGATGAAACCATACCCGGCAGTGAGCTCCATGTACTCCAGAACGTCACGCTGGAAGAGGTTGTGGGCTGCTCGGATGGCCGTTTCCTGTTCCGGGTACACCACGCGGTCAGCGCCCACGGCCTGCAGCGTCTTCCCATGCAAGTCGCTCGTGGCCCTGGCAATCACCTGCGGCACCTGGAATTGTTGCTTGAGGAGCACAGTGGTCAGGACGCTGGACTGCACGTCTGTACCAATAGCCACAACAGCAGTATCAAAATGCTGAATGCCCACTTCTTCAAGCAGTTCGGGGGAGGTGGCGTCGCCTGTCACGGCGTACGTGACCTGGCCCATCAGGTTCTGCACCAGATGTTCGTCGCGGTCAGCAATCAGCACGTCATGGCCTATGCGGTACAACTCCTTGGCAATCGTACTGCCGAACCGGCCCATCCCTATTACTGCGACTTGGTGTGCCACCGAGCATCTCCTAAAGCTAGCCTATTCTAACCGTTTCCTGTGCGTACCGGTAGACAGCACGGTGCTCCCGTAAGGCCAGCCCCAACACGATGGTGAGCGGCCCCAGCCTGCCAACGTACATGAGCGCCGTAATCAGCAATTTGCCTCCGGTAGTCAAATCGCTCGTGATGCCGGTGGAAAGGCCGGTGGTCCCTAGCGCCGATACCGATTCAAACAGCAGGTCTATGAACAGAAATTGTCCTGAATCAATGCTTTGCCGCTCCGTTATCATCAGGGCCAAAAGGAACGTAAGAAGCGTCAGGGCCACCAGCAGGACCAACGTTATAGCCCTAGCCACCTGCTCATAAGCCAATTCTCGGCGGAATATCTCCGGGTGCGGCCGCCCTCTGAGCGAAGTGACCGCAGCAGCCAACAGCACCATCATGGTGTTGACCTTCACCCCTCCCGCCGTGGAGCCTGAGGCTCCGCCAATGAACATGAGCAGCATGAACACCAGGTTTGTGGGCATACGGGTAGCGCCAAAGTCCACCGTGCTGAATCCGGCCGTCCGCGCTGCGATGGATTGGAAAAAAGAGTCGCTAATCTGGTCTATCCTATCTACATCACCCAGTGTGGCAGGGTTTCCCTGCTCTATGAAGAACAGGGCCATCGCGCCCAGCAGGGATAAGACCAGGGAGCCCACCAAGACCAAGCGCGTATCCAAGCTCCATCGGCTCATCCGTTGACGCCTGGCCAGCTCCGCAATAACGCTGAAACTCAGCGCGCCCAGTAAAACGAGCGTGCCAATGGTTACAATAATGAACCGGTCCAGCCTAAGCCCAATCAAGCTGTCAGAGTCAGGGAAGATGACAAACCCCGCATTGTTGAAGCCTGAGATGGCGTGGAACACTGAATACCAGATGGCTTCGCCTGTGGAGAAAACAGTGATCAGTCGCGCTAACAGGACCAGCGACCCAACAATTTGGATAGCGGTTGCAAGGAAGAGCACTCGTTTAATAATGCTGGTCACACTGCCCAGCGTCGTCGCACCCACGGACTCTTTCATCACAATACGGCCCGGCAACGTTAGGTGCCGTCCTATCACCACCAGCAAAATTGTCCCTGCCGTCATGATTCCCAGCCCACCCAGATACATCAACCCAGCCAACACTGACTGTCCGAAACCCGTCCAATACGTGGCGCTGTCCACAACCACCAGCCCTGTCACGCAAACAGCAGAGGTCGCGGTAAACAGCGCCGTGAGTAACGGCGCGGCCCCAGACTGGGTGCTGGCGATAGGCAACCAGAGGAGGACGGTCCCCCCTCCAATGAGGATGGCAAACCCTCCAGTTAAAAGGAATGTGGTAGTGGCGGAGAAGGGCAGCCGTGCTTTGCGCTGTCTCGCATGAACGCGCTGTACTTTTTGCCAGCCAGGGCTACGGATAATCACATCGCCGCGTCGGCGGCGCAACCATCCCATCATGAGGCGCCGCCTTGGAGCATGCAGAACTGAAACGCGCCAAAGCTGCTTACTGATTTATGCGTATATCCCTGAGATGCGTCGTGTCGGCTAAGGGTGCGGCCACGCGGACCGGCGACGCGAGCTTGGCAAGGAGTAGACAGACCGTTCATTACCGTTTGGCCTGTACCTCATCCTCAGATTTGGGACAGTGGATGCACGAAGAACAGGGCTCCGTTCCTACGTGCCGTCAAAGCCTCTTTTCCAGTCTATTTCGCTACTCGGCCCGCTACAACCCCTTAACTCAACCAGAATGCCGTTGGAGTTGCATTCAGAAGCCGGGTAGTGTATCAATCCCCACTAGTCAGTAGCGGTCAGAGGAGTGTCTGCCACCTGAGTGCAGCCACTGGCCATACCAGCCCGCCTGTATCATGCTATTGGCCGCCAAATTCAGTAGATAAACTATGAGAACGGGGCATGTTACCATTCCTTGCGTACTGGTAACTATGTACCTCGAGGAGAAGCAGCGTGACCACGCAAACTGCGACCCCCATGCTCAAAGTAGAAGACCTAGTAAAGACCTATAAGACCGACTACGGTGATGTCCAGGCAGTCAGAGGCATCAATTTCGAAGTTGGCGTCGGCGAAGTGGTGACGTTACTGGGCCCCAGCGGCTGTGGCAAGACCACTACCCTGCGCTGTGTGGCTGGATTGGAACGCCCTGACGGTGGTTCCATCTCCATAGACAGTGAACGTGTCTACTCAGACACAGGTAAACACACCCCAACCCACATCCGGCCTATAGCCATGGTCTTTCAGTCCTACGCCATTTGGCCGCACATGTCCGTATTCGAAAACGTTGCCTACCCCTTGAAGGTTGGCAAGGTCAAATTCACCAAAAGCGACATCCATGACCGCGTTTCCCAGGCCCTGGCCATGGTTCGTATCCCGGAGCTGGCGGACCGGAGCGCAACCATGCTCAGTGGAGGACAGCAGCAGCGGGTGGCTGTTGCGCGGGCCCTGGTCAAAGAGCCCAAGCTTCTGCTGCTTGATGAGCCCCTGAGCAACTTGGACGCCAAGCTTAGGGAAGACATGCGGCTCGAGTTCAAGGAACTATTCAACCGCACAGGCATCTCCGCCATCTACGTGACCCATGACCTCCTGGAGGCCCTAGTCTTATCGGACAAAGTCATCGTTATGAACCATGGTGACATTGCCCAGGAGGGCACGCCTCGGGAAGTCTACTCGCAGCCTCGGGACCAGTTTGTGGCAGACTTCATGGGCGCGGGGAACCTAGTCCCCGGAGAGATTACGGACATTACCGCGGACAGAGTTAGCATGAATGTGAGCTTCGGCACGCTGGTGGCCCCGCTGATACCTGACGTCAAGGCTGGAGACAAGGTCACCATCGCCATTCGCCCTGAAAGCGTTTTTCTCAGCGACTCCGCAGCCGCTCAGGGTGGCCCCTCCTTTGAATGCTCTGTAACCACGGAGGCCTTCCTAGGCAACCATATGGAGTACCTCATCAAGCTAGGTGAGCAGCCCTTACGAGTCCGGTCCCAGAACATCAATGAAGGGGCTCTCCCCCAAGGCGGCGCAACTATCTATGCTCAGATACCACCTGACGCCTGCATAATCATCTCAACAGATGTCCTGGCTGAGCCCGCGCCTGATGCCATAGAGCAACCAGAAAAGCCTTAAGCACAGTCAACCAATATGCCTTAACGAAGAAGGCCCTCTCCCGTATGGGAGAGGGCCTTTTCACAACCTTACGCATCAGCCGTTACCGGTAAACTGCAGCCGTCTTTGACGAATTGAACAGGTGAGACTCCACGAAGTTGGTGTAGGAAGGCTTCATGTTCAGCTCAAACATGGCGCCAGCCAAGCACACCCAGTTCAGCACTTCTGGTTGTCCGTTGTACTCAATCTCTTCCAATGTCAGCTTGCTCCAGAGGTCAAAGTCACCGTCCCGCAAGGCATTAAACAGCCTCCGGTCAGCCTCTGAATCTGGGTAGAGGTAATCATGTTTTGGCGTCAGAAATGCGTGAGACCATGAGGATGAGGCCAGCAGGCATACGCGCCAAGGGCTTGCCTTGAACACCCGTGCAATAGCCCTACCCATTGCAAAGCACCGCGCCGGTGATGGTGATGGCATCCCTTCATACTTATCCTGCACTGTCGGCCCACCTTGGGTGAACACATTCCGTCCGTAGCAGTTCACCTGCAACGGGACAATGGGGTACGGGAACCCTACCTTGTCGTAGTCTAGATAGACAGGCACCCGGCTGAAGGCATGGCCCAACTCATCCATATGGCGGAATTTATAGGCGTAGGAGACGTCAAACCGTTCATCCAGGAGGTGCGTCAATAGATATTTTCCAGCCTCCGTGTGCACCTTGATGTTGAACGTAGCATCAGGGCCTTCACCTCGTACATTCTTGGGGTTCTCTACACCCCTGTTGGCCATGGACGTGAAGGGATGTACGTCACTCTCCTCCATCAAGTAGATGGCAAAGGGAGGAATTAAGTCTTCCCTGAAGTTCTCATACTGGTCATCACCCCAAATCATCACCAGGTCAGGCTTGAATTCATCAATCTCTTTTCTGACTCGCAGGAGGTCGTCTTTCAGTGCTTTGCGGTGGGCCTGGGCCGCAGTGTGGCCTTCATCGTTACCCCATTCCTGCCGCATCAGTTCGGGCCACGCGCTGGGGTCTTTAAGGTGTTCTGGGAAGCCCGGCCGCCTCAGCGTGCGCCAAAGGGTAGCCAATATGAACTCATCGGGATACAGCGTACCCGGGTAGTGAGTGATTCCAGCGCCCATAACTTCGCCCATGATCTCACCCCTCTTTACCAAACCTTAGTGAGCGGCATTCTACTGCGTTTCCGCCAATTGGGGCCAGTGATATACTCCTGTCCATGAACGCTGGGTTTTTGACCGCCAACAATCTCCACAAGAATTTCAACGGGATCCAGGCCGTTGACGGCGTCTCTTTCACCATCAACCGGCAGGAAATCTTCGGGCTGCTGGGCCCCAACGGCGCAGGCAAGACCACTACCATCCGCATGCTCTCCACCGTGCTCACGCCTGACACCGGCGACGTTGAGGTGAACGGCCACTCCGTCCAGCGCGAAAGCAACCAGGTCCGCAAGCTCATAGGTGTGTGCCCCCAAGACTTGGCCCTCTAAGAGGAGCTCTCCGCCATGGATAACCTGATGTTCTTTAGCAGGATGACCGGGTTGGCCAGCAGGGAGGCTAAAGACCGCGCCTCAGAGAACCTCACGCTTGTGGGTCTCCAAGACCGGGCAAAAGACACCGTGGACAAATTCTCTGGTGGCATGAAGCGGAGGGTCAACTTGGCCATTGCACTCATGAGCCGGCCTGCACTCCTATTCCTTGATGAACCCACGGTAGGCATTGACCCCCAGTCTCGCAACCACATCTTTGAAACCATTCTCCGCCTCCGTGATGAAGGTATGACGGTCCTGTACACCACCCATTACATGGAAGAGGCGGACCGCCTCTGTGACCGCCTTGCCATCATGGACCACGGCCAGATCATTGCCCTTGGCACTCCCCTCGAACTCAAGTCAGGGATAGGGCAGCCTGACCACGTCACCCTTGAGGAAGTCTTTCTCAACCTCACCGGCCACAGCCTGCGGGACTGAGTTATGTTCCGCCCGTTATACATTGCGCTGTTGGAAGCCAAGCGGTACCTCAAGGACCGCGGAGACCTTGGCTTCAGCATCGCCCTGCCCATCGCCATCTTTGCACTCAGTTACGGCGCATTCTCAGGTAGTGAGCAGTTCACTGCCACCGCCCATATCGTGGACCTTGACCGTGGGGCCATGGCCCAAGAGCTGCTGGCCCGGCTGGAAACCGTGGACGGCCTGAGCCTTGAGTTCCACACCTTGGCGGAAGCGGATGAGTCCCTGGACCGCTCCGGCATTCTGTCCGCCATTGTCATACCGGAAGGCTTCACTCAAGGGCTCATATCTGGCCAGGGCTCCCAACTCCTCTTCAAGCAGCGCGGCGAGGGTGGTCAGGAAGGGCAAATCATCGCCAACATCGTCGGCAGGGGTAACCCAGGAGCTTGCAGGTGAGGTCGAGCTCCGCAGGGTGGTGCATGAAGCCCTGGAAGGCGTTGCTGTCTCCGACGAAGAGGTCGACGCGACGGTCACTCGGCTCATTGCAGAGGCGAGAGACGCGCCGCCGGTGCGTGTGACAGGGAACGCCATTGGCGGTGGAGGCAACGAAATTCTCAGCAGGATGCTCCCCGGCATTCTGACCATGTTTCTGCTGTTCTCCATCATGCAGAACTCGCAAGTCCTGGTGCAGGAGCGGCGCACGGGCACTCTGGAACGTCTGTTGACTACCCGTTTAACCGTAAACCAACTCTCTGCCGGAAAATTCCTTGCCGGAGTGAGCAGAGGAATGCTCCAATCAGCCATTCTGCTGACCCTAGCCTTTGTCATCCTTCGAGTTGCAGGTATCTCAGCCTACGTCCAGGTGATGGTTTTTTCATTGCTGGTCACGGCCTCCGTCAGCGCTGTGGGCCTGGTCATTGGTGCGGTGGCCAAGAATAGGGACCAGGCCACATGGCCTGCCGTCTTTATCACCATGTAGATGACCGTCTTTGGCGGGACTTTTTCGCGATACAAGGGGGATTCCTCGGCGTCCTCAGCGGCTTCACGCTGAACAAGTACGCTATTGATGCCCTTGGCGCGCTCATTGAAGGGGAGACCCTTGCCCAGCAAGGGCTTGAATCTCTTATCTTAGCTGGCGTTACAGTCATGGGGCTGCTACTGGCAAGAAGCCTGTTCAAGGCCTCTCAGGCGGGTGGCTGACCATGGGCCTTATCATCCGGCAGGGCATGCTCATAGCTGCCAAGGACACCAAGGTCTTTTTCAAGGACCGTTTCGCCTTGGCCTTCGCTCTACTATTCCCGTTCATGTTCGTGGTTGCGTTCTCGCTCATCTTGAGCGATGTAGGCCCGGAGGACGAGAAGCTGACCTTCACGGTGGCAACGCAGGAATTCCAGGGCGTTAGCCTTCAAGTTATAGAGGCCCTCCAAGAATTACCCGAGGTTGAAATCCGAGTTATGGCCCATGGAGAAGCTCTGCAAGCGGTGGAGAATAAAGAACTCGGCGGGTTCCTCTCCTTCCCAGCGGACTTCACCCAGGACTTAGTGAACGGCACACCCACGGAAGTTGCGGTAGTCGCCGGTCCTGATGCCCTGAACACACAAGCAGCCCTTCAGGGCATTGCGCGAATTATTGCCAGCCGCATCACCAACACCCAGACAGCAGTCCGGGCCATCCTGGAATTGCAAACAGCGGCAGGAGTGGACTCTACCATTGGTCCGTTGCCCGAACTCCGCGACCTCATCGTCTTTGAGAATGAAAGCGTAGGCGACGTCGAACCCTTCAGCGCCGCCAACTTCACGCTCCCCGGCTACCTGACCATGTTTGTATTCTTTGCTGCGGCCATAGGGGCGGAGACCATTGCCAAGGAGCGCCAGAACCAGACCATGGAACGACTCATGTCCAACGGCATGCGGAGGAGTTCCTTGATTGCAGGGAAATACATGGCTGCCGCCTATAGAGGTCTTCTCCAGATAGCAATCATGTGGGGAGCCGGAATCTTGTTGTTCAGCATTAACCTGGGTGCGTCACCCGTTGCCGTCATTCTCGTATCCATCCTCATGGTGCTCACCTCCGCGGGTTTCGGCGTCATGCTAGCGGCGCTGGTGCGCACAGAGAAAGCTGCCTCCTCGGCAGCCGTGCTTGCCTCGCTGACGCTAGCACCAATCGGCGGTTCCTGGTGGCCCCTCTTCATCACCCCTGAGTGGATGCAGCGCCTGAGCAAGCTAACCCCCCATGGCTGGGCAAATACCGCCTTCAACAAGCTCATGCTCTTTGACGCTGACTTCGGAGACGTTGTTGTGGAGATGGCGGCCCTAACGCTCTTCGGCGTTGCCTTCATGGTCGTGGCGCTGTGGCGGTTCAAACTCTTCCTGGCCCACTGATACGCTCTCTGCCTCGTGCTTTCCTTCGTGGTAGCATGGGATGCCCGTACCACTCCTGCAAGGAATCTTTTTGCTGCCGTTTACTGGAATTGGCCAACGCGCCCGCCGCCTCTACTATGGCTGGTGGATTGTGGTAGCGACCTTTGTTATCCAGTTCATGAACGCGTCATTGCTCTTCCACTCCTTCGGCGCCTACTTCGAGTACCTGCGGACTGACCTCAATGCCAGCCGCGCCGCCATATCCGGTGCCTTCTCCCTGGCCCGGATGGAAGAAGGCATGCTCGGCCCCCTCCAAGGCTGGCTGGTGACGCGGTTTGGCCCCAAGACAGTGGCCCGCGTGGGGGTGGTCCTGTTTGGGAGTGGACTGATGCTGTTCAGCAGGGTGGACAGCGTCCTGCTTTATTACGCAGTCTTCCTTCTCATGGCCGTAGGCACCAGCATGGCCGGGTTTGTCACCCTCAATTCCACTCTAGCAAACTGGTTCATCAAACGCCGGACCGTAGCCATGAGTTGGGCACAGATGGGGTTGCCCGTTGGGGGGCTGACCATCTCAGTCATCGCCTGGTCCCTGAGCACCTACGGCTGGCGGCCCACAGCCTTCGCATCGGGCATCGTCGCCATCCTTGTAGGATTTACCATGGCAGGCTTTTTGCGCCGCACGCCCGAAGCCTACGGGCTTCTACCTGACGGAGCAAAGCCAGATAGCACTCAAGCAGGTCTTGAACAAAGCGTGGCTCGGCGTTCATCAGCAGAAGAACCTCAATACACCCCATTCCAGGCTATGCGGGACCGTTCCTTCTGGCTCATCTCCATAGGCCACGGCATGGCGCTCTTTGTAGTCTCTGTCATCATTGCCCACTTCATTCCCCATCTCAAGGAAGACTTGGGCTGGTCCACAGTGCAAGCCACCGTGCCTTTCACCATCATCATTGCCTCTTCCATTGCAGCTCAGTCTTTCATGGGCTTCGCGAGCGACAAATTCGAGAAGCGCTATATCGCGGCAGGATGCATGATCACTCACTCAATAGCCATGCTGATCATAGCCTCCACCTCAAACCTTCCTCTCATCTACTTTGCAGGCATCCTCCATGGAGCTGCATGGGGCACCCGCGGCCCACTGATGTCATCCATCAGAGCGGAGTACTTTGGCCGGAAGCACTTCGCATATATCATCGGTTATTCCTCCATCATCGTCATGGTCGGTGCCGTAGTTGGCCCCATCTTCTCAGGTCTCATGGCAGATAACCTTGGCAGCTATCGCCCTGGGTTCGCCATCTTGGGTGTTCTGACTGGCATTGGCTCCATTGCCTTCTTCTTTGCACGGCGGCCCATAAAGCTGCCTCGTGCCCGTGGAGCCTAAGCCCTGCAGCCCTCGTAGCCCGTGTTACTATTACTGAGTAGCTACCTCTGAATCGGTTAGGTATCCCTTCTTTGGAAATTCCTCAACGTAAGCAGCCCAAAGTCTTCTACGGCTGGTGGCTTGTGCTGGGCGCTTTTGTGTCACAGTTCACTCAGGCGCTGCTCGTCTTCCATTCCTTTGGCGCGTACTTCGAAATTTTGCGCAAAGAATTCAACGCCAGTCGTGGAGCGGTAGCGGGCGTTTTCGCGTTAACGCGTCTTGAGAGTGGGCTGCTGGGACCCTTTCAAGGTTGGCTCATAATGAAGCTGGGGCCAAAGAACCTGGCGCGCATTGGTGCAGTGCTTTTCGGCGGCGGCTTCATTGCCCTGAGTCAGGCTCCGTCACTCACTGCGTACTACGCTGCTTACTTCATCGTCTCCGTTGGCGCCAGTCTGTCAGGATTCCTCACCATACAAACCGTTCTAGCAAACTGGTTCCTCAAACGCCGGTCCTTGGCCTTCAGCCTTGGTCAGGCAGGGATGGGCCTTGGCGGGCTCTTTGTACCCGTAATTGCTTGGTCTTTGAGCACCTACGGGTGGCGGCCTACAGCCTTCTATTCCGGCATCTTAGTTTTCGTAGTCACCATGCTTTTGGCACAGATCCTCAGGCTGAGCCCAGAGCCTTATGGCTATCTGCCCGACGGTGCCGCAATCACCCCAGCTGATGAGACGGACGCAGCGCGCGCATCGCAACGAGCCGCGGCCAATGACGGATTCACCGTCAAGGAAGCCCTGCGGAACCGTTCCTTCTGGCTTATCTCATTTGGCCACGCCATGGCCTTGTTCGTGGTTTCCGCCATTGCCGTCAACCTTGTCCCGCACCTTCAGGAGCAGCAAGGACTCTCTCTGGTCAAGGCCTCTTCAATACTGGTGTTCATCACCGTCAGCGCCATGGTGGGGCAGCTCACGGGTGGCGTTATTGGGGACAGGTTTGAAAAGCGGTACATTGCAGCGGGCTGCATGGTAGCCCATACCATAGGCATGATGACCATTGCCTTCTCCACCACGCTATTGCCGGTCACCATAGCTGGCGTCATCCACGGACTGGCATGGGGTACCAGAATGCCCATCATGTCTGCCATCAGGGCTGATTACTTTGGCCGCAAGAACTTCGCCACCATCATGGGTTACTCCTCAATGGTGGTCATGTTTGGGCAAATATTAGGGCCTATTTTCACCAGCGTCATGGCCGATAAGTTTGGCACCTACCAAATTGGGTTTGTGAGCCTGGGCATGCTGCCGCTCTTGGGCGCCGTGGCGTTCTTAGCCGCCGTCAAGCCCAGCATGCCCAAACGGGCAACCTAGGCCAATTATCTATGCAACTGGTGCATTTGGATTACTGAATGATTGACCGGAAGTAACCGCGCCAATCATCATCTGAATTCGTGGAATATCCCTTACGGAAGAGCACAGTACCCTGCGGGTCCATGGCCAGCTTGGTAGACTGCGTGCGGACTTCATAGTCCCTCAATATCTGAATGCCGCCTTCAGCCATCTCCCACGGAATATCGTTTTGCTGGCGATACTCTTCCAGCACGTCAATAGTTTGGCCGACGCCAAAGCCGACGCCTATAAGTGTTACGTCATCTTCATATTCAGGGTAGACCGTCTTGAGCGTCCGAAACTCGGCGCGACAGACCGCTCACCACGTAGCAAAGAAGTAAAGCAACACCGGCTTACCTTCTGCTAGCAACGCCGCCTGGTCCACAGTGCTGCCGTCAGCCAGCGTCAACGTAAAGTCTGGGGCAACGTTGCCCACATCCACGCCAACCTGTTGTGCTAACCCTTGGGGTGGCGTGGTCGCATCGCCAGTACAGGCTACGGCCGCAATCACCATGACGCCTGCCAAAACAAACCACGCTTTATCCAACTTCACCGTGAACACTAGCTCCTTGCGCCTACAGTCCTGCCTACAATCAATTATACGCAGGCCAGAGCACATCAGATGTAACGCCTAGAGGATAGGGAGGTACCGCTTAATCTCATAATCAGTGACCGCAGCAGAGTACCGCTCCCATTCAATCTTCTTGTTCTGGATGAATTTTTCAAACGTGTAATCACCCAGTGCCTTTCTGAGTAGAGCGCTCCCCTCCGCCAACTCTATTGCTTCATAGAGGCTACGCGGTAACTTCTGAATGCCAGCCGCCACACGCTCATCATCATTCATCGCGGCCACATCCACGCTGGCTGGAGGAACAGGCGCATACCCCTGCTCAATTCCCTCCAGCCCCGCTGACATCATGACCGAGAAGGCCAGGTAGGGATTACACGTCGGATCCGCTCCCCTGTACTCAATGCGAGCAGAGGACTCCTTCCCCTCCCGGAAGGCTGGCACCCGGATCAGGTCAGATCGGTTCACCACTGCCCAGGAGATGTGCACCGGCGCCTCAAAGCCAGGGACTAGCCTCTTGTAGGAGTTCACCCATTGGCAGCAAACACACGTTATCTCTCCCGCATGCCGCAACAGCCCTGCAACGTATTGATATGCGGTATTCGAGAGCTTGTGCTCGTCAGAGGGATCGTAAAAGACGTTGGTGTCACCCTTGAACAGCGACTGGTTGGTGTGCATGCCGTTGCCATTTTCATCAGCTCTGGGCTTGGGCATGAATGTAGCATAGGCTCCGTGCTTCATGGCCACTTCTTTGACCACCAGCCGGTAGGTCATCACCGCGTCCGCCATGGTCAGCGCATCCGTATTGCGCAGGTCAATCTCATGTTGGCTTGTAGCCACCTCATGGTGGCTGTACTCCACGGGGATGCCCATTTCCTCAAGCGTCAGCACCGTCTCCCGGCGTAGGTCAGTAGCCGTGTCCAGAGGCGTCAGGTCAAAGTATCCACCATGGTCTAGAGGCTCCGTGGACTCAGAGTCCTTGAAGTAGAAGTGCTCCATCTCTGGGGCCACCTGAAACGTATACCCCAGGTCCGCTGCCCGCTGAAGGTTTTGCTTCAAGACGTAGCGAGGGTCACCCTCAAAGGGCTGTCCATTGGGTAGCAGGATGTCACAGAACATCCGCGCCACCGCGTTCTGCCGTGGACGCCATGGGAGAATGCTGAACGTATTGGGGTCCGGCATCGCCACCATATCGTTCTCGTCAACACGGGCAAACCCTGCGATGGACGAGCCATCAAAGGCCATACCATGCTCCAAAGCGCCCTCCAACTCAGCCACAGTGATGGCAAACCCCTTGAGGCTGCCAAGAATATCCGTAAACCAAAGTCGGATGAATTTGACGTCGTTCTCTTTGGCTGCACGGAGGACGTACTCCCGCGCATCATCCCGTCCATTCATTATCACCACTCCCCCGGTCAGCCATGGAGGCTGACCCTATAGCCCTTTCCCGTCTAGCGACAGAGAGCGGGCCCCAAAGGTCCCGCTCTCTTCATTGCCTTACTTGAAAGCCGCTCCCACCCTACCTACGCATCGAAACTGAGGAAGAACTCGTAGGGATGCGGGCGCTGCCGTATCTCGTCCACTTGCGTCTCACGCTTGAAGGAGACGTAGGCGTCAATTAGGTCCTTCGTGAACACACCACCCTCCAAAAGGAACTCATGGTCCTCTTCCAGAGCATCCAAGGCGCCTTCAATGCTGCTGGGCACGTGCTTGAGCTTGGCCAGTTGCTCCTCTGACGCGCTGAACAGGTCAAAGGCGATGGGCTCGCCGGGGCTGGTCTTCTTCTTTATGCCGTCCAAGCCGGCCATCAGCATGGCTGAGAAAACCAGGTAGGGGTTGGCAGTGGGGTCTGGAGGGCGGAACTCCACGCGCTTCGCCTTGGGGTTTGAGAAGTACATGGGAATCCGGGCAGCCGCGCTGCGGTTCCGTGCAGAGAGCGCAAGTATCGTCGGCGCCTCAAAGCCAGGCACCAACCGCTTGTAGGAGTTGGATGACGGTGCCGCAAAGGCCATCAGCGCACGTCCGTGGGCCAAAATGCCGCCAATGTAGTTGAGCGCAAGCTCACTCATGCCCGCATATCCGTCGCCCGCAAACAGCGGCTCACCGTTCTTCCAAATGCTCTGGTGACAGTGCATGCCGCTGCCATTGTCATTGAACAATGGCTTAGGCATGAATGTTGCCACCTTGCCCTCTCGGCGCGCCACGTTCTTGACCACATACTTGTATGCCATCACGCTGTCCGCCATCTTCACCAGTTCATCGAACCGCATGTCAATCTCGCCCTGCGCTGCAGTGGCCACCTCATGGTGGTGCTTTTCCACAACAATGCCGTACTTGGTCATCTCTCGTGACATTTCACTCCGCATGTCCTGATAGGTGTCTACGGGAGGGACGGGGAAATAGCCTTCCTTGTGGCGAGGCTTCATGCCAAGGTTGGGACCATCTCCAAAGATGTTGGTGGAAAGCCCGCTGTTCCAGATGCCTTCCTCTGAATCGACTTCATAAGAAGCAGAGTTTGTGGTCTGCTCAAAGCTCACGTTGTCAAAGACAAAGAACTCCAGTTCAGGGCCCCAGTAGGACACATCACCCACGCCGGAGTCCTTGAGGTGTTGCGTCGCCTTCAGGGCCACAAACCGGGGGTCACGAGAGTACGCCTGACCGGTCATGGGGTCCCGCACATCCGCAATGACGCTTACCGTGCTCTCCATGAAGGAGTCCACCATGGCCGTGTCAGCCACCGGCACCAGCAACATGTCTGATTCGTTGATGACCTGGAATCCACGGATGCTTGACCCGTCGAACCCCGTGCCTTGGGTGAACAGCGCGTCGTCCACCTCACTGATGGGCACTGACACGTGCTGCCATGTCCCTGGTAGGTCAGTAAATTTGATGTCCAGCATGTCACAGTTGTTGTCTTGCATCAGCTTGAGGACAGATTGACTCTCATTGGCCATTTTGGGTTCTCCTCCCTATGAAACGCGGCATGGAATCAGCGTGAAAAAGCCTGAACCGCCTGAGCGCTAGCATGCCTGGGTAGTGATATGTGCCTGCCACATCATGCCACGCCAGCAGCAGCCGTGGTTATCAAAATTGTTACGTGATTGTAAACATATGACAGTGCCGTAAGCACTCTTACTCTGCTAACTTCAGTTGTCCCAATGCACTTTGGGCTGCTGCCAGCCGGGCCACGGGCACCCTGAACGGTGAGGCGCTGACATAGTTCAGCCCCAGGCTGTGGCAGAAGGCAACGCTTTTGGGGTCGCCACCGTGCTCTCCGCAGATGCCTATTTCCAACCCTGGGTTGGCAGCGCGACCCTCTTCCACCGCTATCTGCATCAACCGCCCAACGCCCTTGATGTCCAGAGTCGTAAAGGGGTCCACGGGCAACACCTCACGCTCCACGTACTCCCGTAAGAACTTCACCTCCGCGTCGTCACGGCTGTACGCAAAGGTCATCTGGGTCAGGTCATTGGAGCCAAAGCTGAAGAACTGCGCCACAGACGCAATCTCACCTGCGGTAAGCGCCGCCCTGGGCACTTCAATCATGGTGCCGAACTTGTGCGAGAGGTCAACATTAAACGATACGCGCGTGGTCTCTGCGACTCTTTCCAGTCGGTCGTGGAGGAAATGCAGTTCGTTCACGTGGGATACCACGGGAATCATAATTTCCGGATGGACCGCATGGCCCTCTTTGGTCAATTGTGCTGCTGCGCTCACAATAGCGCGCACCTGCATCTCATATATCTCCGGCATGGTCACGCCAACGCGGCAGCCACGGTGCCCCATCATGGGGTTAATCTCTATAAGCTCCTCAACCACATCCCGGATACGCTTCTTTTCCTCAAGTTCATCGCCACTTGCCCCGGTAGCTTCAAGCACCGCCACTTCCTTCACCAAGTCCACGTACCTGGGCAAGAACTCGTGGAGAGGGGCGTCCAATAGCCTGATGACCACCGGAAGCCCCTCCATCGCCAGAAGAATGCCGTAGAAATCTTCTGTCTGGAACGCTTCCAGCTTTGTCAGTTCTTCATTGAACGCCTTGACCACTTCAGACGACACCAGTGTCGTCTTAGCTTCATTCAAAAGTGTATTCAGCCGTTCAAGCTCAGTAGCAGGCGCCTTTTCCAGTGTTGCGGTCAGTTGCTCAACCTCACGCAGCAAGCGAGAGGCCTCAGTGCCTACCGTCAGGAGCCGCTGGATGTGGGGCAGCCGTTCCTCAGCAAAGAACATATGCTCAGTCCGACAGAGGCCTATACCTTCAGCGCCATACGCGCGGGCCTCTTTGGCCTGCTCCGGCGTGTCCGCATTTGCCCAAACTTTGAGCGTCCTGACTTCATCCGCCCAGCCAAGCAGCGTGTTGAGTTCCGTCAGTTCTGCGGGATTGGGTGAAAACGTTGCAACGCTGCCGATGAACACCTCGCCTGTTGCACCGTCCACGCTGATAAAGTCGCCTTCTTTAATAATCGTGCCGTTGGCCGTGGCCGTGCGGGCTTCCAGGTCCACGTGGAGTTCTTCACAACCCACAACGCAAGGTTTCCCCAGGCCCCGGGTAACAACAGCCGCGTGGCTGGTCATACCGCCTCGACTGGTGAGAACGCCCTGTGCCTTGATAATGCCGTGCACGTCATCAGGACTCGTCTCCGGCCTGACCAAAATCACCTTTTGGCCTCGCTCAGCCATGGCCACCGCAGTATTCGGGTCCATAGCTGCCGCGCCCGTTGCCGCGCCCGGTGAGGCGCCCAGCCCTTGGGCCAGCCGCGTATCGTCCTCCAACGCCTTGGCCTTGGCCTCAACGTCAAAGCGGGGAAGCAAGACCTGGGCAATCTCATCAGGGACCACTCGGCCAATGCCCTCCTCCTGGGTGATCACGCCTTCACGCGCAAGGTCAACCGCAATCTTCACGGCCGACGCCGCTGTACGTTTTGCCGTCCGCGTCTGCAAGATGAAGAGCTTGCCGCTCTCCACCGTAAACTCAATGTCCTGCACCTCACGATAGTGGCCCTCAAGGCTGCGGGCCTTCTCCTCCAACTGCCGGTAAAGGTCAGGGGCGTCCTGCTGCAAGGAGAAAATGGACTGCGTATTGCGGATGCCTGCCACCACGTCCTCGCCCTGGGCGTTGACCAGGAAGTCGCCATACAGCGCGTTCTCCCCAGTAGCAGGGTTACGAGTGAACATCACGCCGGTGCCGCTGTCTGGCCCCAAGTTGCCAAACACCATGCCCATTACAACGCAAGCAGTGCCCATGTCATGGGAGATGCCGTAGTACTGGCGGTAGGTTGTGGCCCTGGGATTGTTCCAACTGGAGAACACCGCTTGGACCGCATCGCGGAGTTGGTCCCAGGGGTCCTGCGGCACAGGGTGTCCTGCAATCTCCTTCACCACACTCTGAAAGTTGGCAATCAACTCTTGGAGGGCGTCAGCCTGGAGTTCATAGTCAAACTTGAGGCCTCGCTTTTCCTTGGCCTGGTCCAATAGCGACTCGAACTTGTCCTTTTCGATACCCAGCACAATGTTGGCAAACCCCTGGATAAAGCGACGGTACGCATCAAGTGCGGGGCGTTCATCGCCCATGAGTTTGGCCATCCCCTGCGCCGTTACATCATTCGTGCCAAGGTTCAGCACGGTGTCCATCATTCCCGGCATGGAAATGGGCGCACCGGAGCGCACAGAGACTATTAGCGGATTGTCTTTGCCGCCGAATTCCTTGCCGCTCTCCGCCTCCAGATGGTGCATGCTCTGAACAATGCTGTCCCAAAGCCCGTCAGGGAATTTACGGCCTAGCTCGTAGTACTTCAGGCAGGCTTCCGTAGTGATTACAAAACCCGGCGGCACAGGTATGCCAATGCGAACCATCTCGCTCACTCCGGCGCCCTTGCCGCCAAGTAACTGCGACATGGACGCACTGCCTTCTTCCAGGCGGTACACTAACTTTCCGCCTGTCGTAGTCGCCATATCCCGTCCCTCCTCTTGCGTACCAAATCGCCGGAGAAAAGCGCCACCGGAAGGTGGCCCTTCTCCACCACATCATCACACAAATAGTAACTTGAGAACCGCGCGCGCGAATCAGGGTGGATTTATAGCACTTCCGGCCCACTCCTTCAACACGCGGACAACCCCCTTACAGTCGTGGCTTCCACAGCATCTCATTCACAGCCACTTCCTTCTAATCACTAATCCACCGTTCATGCTCCGAATCCCGTCGAATTGCCGTCGTGACGGGACTGCTTATAGGGTCTGGCGTGTATGCCACCGGATTGCATCCAAAACGACCGTTGCAACTCACCCACAGACCTCGTTGAACCTCTCATTGAGCAAGCTACGGCGTTGAGCGTTTAGGAACGAAACTGTCTTTAGTAAGGTCTCAACAATCGTGCCGTTTCCCTGTACTGCCACTCCGCAGCAGCCTGGCGTTCCGTGTAGCGGTTCTCTCATATGGAGCTGGGCGGTGGCGGCGGGGAAATCTTGTAGTCACCCTGATATTCGGGTGGAAGCAGCGCGGCTATCCTGCCCATAATCATGTCTGTAAATGATTGCAACACCTCTCGGGGCGCCTGCCCCTCTATCTGTGGGAGAGAGTAAGCCTCACCAATGACCACCTTGAGCCGGTGGAACGGGAAGGCTATGCGGATAAACCCCCGGACGTGCTCTGTTCCCGTGATAGCCACTGGAATGATAGACGCACCGCTTTTCTGAGCCAGGTATGCGGCGCCCACTTCTGCTTTTCTGAGGCCGCCGTTGCCTCTGGTGCCTTCAGGAAACACCGCCAGCGCCTTGC
>JAQBVZ010000209.1 GCA_027625205.1 Chloroflexota bacterium | reverse complement strand
TCGCATCGTATCGAACCCAGCCTCTATGCGTTGGATATAGCCGTTGATGACCTCAGGCGTCTCCAGCTTGGCGCCAGGCGGCTGTGAATCCTTGGTGAACACTGGCCGCTTGCCGTAGATGGTGGGCCAAAGCTCCGCCGGCTCAAACATGGCTGGTGCGTGGGATGATGCAAGGCCAAGTCCCAACATTTTGCGCCCCCTACCGGTCATGCTGCTGCGAAAGCGGTATTATAGCGCACCCATGCTGGGGATTCCCGTCACATTCAATCGCATATTGTGTATACTGCGGCCATGCCTCCCCTTCTTGAAGCCGTTGATTTATCCAAACGCTATGGCGCGACGGTAGCGTTGGAGTCAGTCACTTTTGAGGTGCATGAGGGCGTCACTGGGCTTCTGGGTCCCAACGGCGCTGGTAAGAGCACCGCCATCAAGCTGTTCCTTGGTCTCATACGGCCAACGTCCGGCACCGTACGGGTGCTGGGTGAAGAACCCTACAAGTCAGTTGAAGGACGCGCTCGTTTGGGCTACATGCCTGAGTATGAGGCGTTGCCCTCCAACATCACCGCGTCCGAGTTCCTGATGCACATGGCCCAGGTCAGCGGTCTACCCCCCTCCCACGCAAGGACTCGCGCAGCAGACATACTGCGGCATGTGGGGCTTGATGAAGAGCGCTACCGGCCTATTGGTGAATACTCCACTGGTATGAAGCAGCGAGTTAAGCTGGCCCAGGCTTTGGTCCACGACCCCATCCTAGTACTACTAGACGAGCCCACTGCAGGACTGGACCCGGGCGGGCGCGAGGAGATGCTGGAGCTCATCCGGCGGACGGGGCTGGTATTTGGCATCAGCATGATGCTCTCCACCCACCTGATGGGGGACATTGAGCGAATAGCCAACCAGGTCATTGTGCTAGAGGACGGCCGCGTTTCCCAGGAGGGTACCGTGGAGCAGTTTACTCAGGAAACTGAAGACCTTCACATTGAAGTGGACGACCACCGCGACGAGGTGATTGCTGCTCTGGCAGGGCGTGGCATTGAAGTAAAGGAAAACGGTATTTTATTGGTGGTGGAGGCCGCAGACGACGCCAAGTACGACGCTATTCGTGACGTAGTGGCGGACACAGGCGCCCGGCTACGACGCTTGGCCCCACACCGACACACGTTGACTGAGATATTCCGGGAGTGAGTTAATGTCGACCGAGCGCCAGGGAGAGGTCTTTGACCTTGGGTATCAGCGGTACGACGGCCCACGAGAGGGACGCCGCAGGGCGCAGCGTGCCATTTTTGAGAACGGCGTACGCACGGTACTTGGGTTTGGCCGAGGGCCCAAGGCAAAAATCCTGCCCATTCTGCTTTTAGTAGGCGCTATGCTCCCAGCGTTTATTTTCATCATCATCTTGTCCTTTATCGGAGAGGATGGGGCCGACTTCATCCCCGACCACGGCGACTACTACGCGGTGATTTCAATCATCTTGCTCATCTTCTCCGCCATCATTGCTCCAGAGCTCTTGGTGTCTGACCGCCGCGACAACATCATTCACCTGTACCTGGTCCGTCCTCTCACAGCCTCCGACTATGTATTGGGTCGGTTCCTGGCCTTTTTCGTTATTGTGTTGGCCCTGGCGTACTCAGGACAAATTTTGCTCCTTGGGGGACTGCTCCTCACCTCCAGCGATCCCTGGCAGTACTTTCAGGACACCTGGGCTGACATCCCACGGTTCCTGGCCGCCGGCGTCCTGGTGGCGCTGTTCATCACTATGATTCCCATGGCCGTCGCCTCATTCGTTAATAGGCGGGCCTATGCAGCTGTGGTTGTCATTGGCCTGTTCTTCATTTCCTCAGGCGTGGCCAATGGCCTGACGAGCCACCCTGAAACATGCCGTGAGATCACAGACCAAAGCGGCAGGGTCGTTTCCGTTGAATGCACTGAGGCAGATGAAGCTGTGACGGGAGATGCCGCTAAGTGGTTTGCCCTCATCAGCGTGGGAGACATACCCACCCGCATCAACAGCATGATTTTTGACCGTGAGGCTGGCTCACCAGCAGAGGAGGCAGCAGCTGAACTCCATGACTCAATTCCAATAGGCGTCTATGCCCTATTTACTGTGCTGCCAGGGTTCCTCATGTGGTGGCGCTACCAGAGGATCCGCGTATGAACGGCAACGGCACAACACCCACCATAGAGGTCGACGGCGTCTCCAAGTGGTTTGGGAGCGTGGTGGCGGTCAATGACGTCAGCTTCCAGGTACGCCCCGGCATCACTGGCCTACTTGGCCCCAACGGCGCAGGAAAGACCACTCTACTGCACATGATGGCAGGGCTGGCAAAGGTCTCTAAAGGTGAGCTACGTATCCTAGGCGAACCTGTCAGGGGCAATACGGACATCTACCGCCGCATGGGCGTGATGTCAGAGCATGAGGCCGTGTACAGCGTCTTCACTGGCCGCGAATTGGTGGAGTTCTCCGCACAGATGCAGGGCGTGAAGGACGTGAAATCTCATGTGGACTGGGCCATAAATATGGTGAATCTGGCGAACGCGCAGAATAGGCCCTTGGGGACATACTCCCGTGGGGTGCGGCAGCGCATGCGCCTAGCAGCAGCCATTGTTCATGACCCTGAACTGCTGATTTTGGACGAACCCTTGAATGGCACCGACCCCAGGCAACGACTAGAGTTTCAAGACCTCATGCGTAAGCTAGGAGATGAAGGCCGAACTATTCTCATCTCCTCTCACATCCTGGAAGAGGTCGAGACGCTGGCGGATACGATTCTGCTCATTGTGAGTGGCAAGCTGGCGGCGGCAGGCGACTACCGCGCAATCCGCGAGAAGCTGGACGAGCGCCCTTTCA
>JAQBVZ010000208.1 GCA_027625205.1 Chloroflexota bacterium | reverse complement strand
AGCCCTTACAGCCCCTGATGTCAAGCAACGTAAGGCTTTTCATGAGTGCTGCGGCCAAAGCTACGGATTCAGCACCTTTTCCAATATGACATTTTAGAACGGATAGGTTGCGCCGCCGCCCACTGGCAACACCTGACCGCTGATGAAGGAGGCGTCCTCCGATGCCAAAAATACGATGGCCGACGCCTGCTCTTCAGCCTCGCCCCGTCGGCCCATGGGAATCTCAGTGGCCCGACGCTGTTGAATAGAGGCTTCCTGCTCACTCTCCCTATCCTGAGGCACTGATTGGTCCAGGCCTTCATATCCGTGCTTCCGAGGGGTGACGCGGTCCTCAGCTCCAGTGGAGTGCGGCGCCACAATGTTGACCCGCACGCCAAAGGGGGATACTTCCTTGGAAAGGGAGGTGGTCAGCGCAATAAGACCGCCCTTGGAGGCCGCGTATGGCACCCGGTGAGTGCTGGCTACGGCATGCGTGGCCAGGTTGACAATGGCACCTGACTTTTGCTTGAGCATGTGAGGCACAACGGCCCAACAGAGCCAGATGCTTGGCCAGAAGGACTTGCCTACCTCAGCCTCAATTTGCTCCGGGGTGTAGTACCAGAAATACTGGTTCCAGATGGTGCCGCCAACGATGTTGGCCAGGGCGTCAATCCGTCCGTGCTCCTTGATGGCCTGCTCTATCAGACCCACGCAGTGCTCACGCTGCGTGAAATTGCCTATGTATGTGGTGGCCTTGCCCCCAAAGTCGATGATCTCGTCGCGCACCTTGTTGGCGGTCTCCTCAATCATGTCGCCTACCACTACGATGGCGCCCTCTTGGGCGAACCGTTTTGCTGTGGCGCTGCCTATGCCCTGGCCTGCGCCGGCCACGACGGCAACCTTGCCCTCAAACCTGCGCCCACCTGCTGCACGGGCGTCCAGCACTTTGCTTGACTGTTGCATTGTAGTTATCCCCTTCGTCCTCGTGTGTTCGGTCTATGCGCCTCGCTCAGTCCACACGCGCACCAGCGGCCGTGCGGTGGGTGTCCGTGAGTAGAAGGCGGAGTGAACGGTAGCTCCCTTACGGGGCGCTGTCAATCGGAGGGCGAATCCTACTTGACACAGCGGCCTCGCTCAGCCACTCTGTGGCCTTCACGCCAACAGATCAGATGGAGAGGGGCATACATGGACAAGCCTTTAGAGGCATTGAGCGCTTATGCTGCTAGCCTTACGTACAACGAACTGCCGGAGGAGGCGCTCCACGGTATGAAGCGATGCCTGGTGGACAGCTTTGGGTGTGCAGCAGGTGCACTCCATAATGAGCCGGTGGACATTGCCAGGGCGCTATCTCGTCAGGTCACAGGCATTCCGCCTGCAACCATATGGTTCACCGGAGAGCCCACCACGCCAGAGATGGCTGCGTACACCAACGCCCTCATGATTCGTTACCTGGACTGCAATGACACCTTCCGTGTGCGGGAGGGAGGCCACCCCAGCGATGCCATTCCGGCTGTGTTCGCCCTAGCGGAGACGATGCACGCCAGCGGCCGTGACACCATGCTTGCCCTGGTAACGACCTACGAGGTTTTCGCGGCGCTGAGCGCCATGGAGGACCTTGGCACGCACGGGATAGACCACTCACTGCATGTGGCGGTCGCAGCGGCGGCGGGGACGGCCAAGATGATGGGGCTGAGTGAGGAGCAGACGGCCAACGCTATATCCCTGACGCTGACTGCAAATGTGTGCCTTCGCGTGGCCAGAGAGGGACGGCTTTCCATGTGGAAGGGGGGTGCAGGGCCTAACGGTACACGCAACGGCATGTTTGCCGCGCAGTTGGCGGCCCTGGGTATGACAGGGCCGGAGGAACCGTTCCTGGGTTCCAGCAGTATGCGAGTGGTGTTGGGTGAGGAGCCAACGGTGCCGCCCCTGGGGGGAAGAGACCAGCCCTTTCACACAGACAAGACCAACTTTAAGTTCTTCCCTGCGGAGCTCCACGGACAGGCGCCCATCTGGGCCGCATTGGAGTTGAGAGAGAAGGTGGCACCGGAGAATATTGAGGCACTGTCTGTATATACCTATCAGTTTGCCTACAAGGAGATTGGCAGCGGCCAAGAGCGGTGGGACGTCACTGACAGGGAGACGGCTGACCACAGCCTGCCGTTCCTGCTGGCCACCAGCCTCATCTCCGGAGGGTTGAAGCCTGAGCAATTTGAGCTTGACCGCATCATGGACCCAGCTGTGCAGGGGCTTATCTCCCGAATTTCAGTGCATGAAGACCCGGCGCTGACTGCCAATTACCCAGGCGTTATCGCCACACGGCTGGAGGCCACGGACCGCCAGGGGCAGCATCATGTCGTGGCGCTGGAGCACCCGAAAGGGAACGTGAAGAACCCCCTCATTGATGGGGAGGTGGAGCAGAAATTCCGCCAATTTGCATCTGATGCACTATCCCCAGATGCTCAGGACAAAGTGCTTGACGCGTTATGGCATTTTGAAGAGGCGAAAGATGTGGTGGACGTGCTTGCAGCGCTGCGCGGTTGATATCAGTTAGACCTTCCGGTCAAGTTGCGCTATCATGCCATCCGCCGTAGCAAATGCAGACCTTTAAACAAAGACGGCTAACCAGGATTACGAGGACATACTTCTAAGGAGGGAATCATGGCAAAGAAGGAATTGATCTACGTAAAGGAAGGGCATCAACACACTAGCCCCATCCCCCAGGGGGTGAAGGCCAACGGCTTTATCTTTCTGTCAGCGTTGCGGGGCGTGGCCACCGGGTCTACTCAGCCCCCAGAAGATTTAGATGTGCAAGTTGGTATGCTTTTCGAGAACATGAAGAGCGCCCTGGCGGCTGCGGGCGCGACGCTGGACGACGTTGTCCGCGTGGCTATCTATATGACGGACCTCCAGGAGGGC